>JAEYTV010000340.1 GCA_023433855.1 Pseudomonadota bacterium
ACCCAACGCCGAGAGACGACTTGACCATCACCACGTCTCCAGGCCTGACCGAACGCACAGCGAACTCCGCGAGCTCGGCGGTCATCCCGCGATACTCGACGTGAACGCTTTCCGGAAGCGCATCCCGCAGTGCCGTCATTTCTGGTCCCGCAAGCCATACATGCTCGATGCCGGCAGCAAGCAGCGGACCCGCAAGTTCCTCATGCACCCGGGTGGAAAACTCGCCCATTTCCAGCATGTCGCCAAGTACAGCAATCCGCCGTCCGCCCGGCCCCGGAACGGCCGAAGCGAGCAACGCGATTGCGGCGCGCATGGAAGCTGGATTGGCATTGTAGCTTTCGTCGATCAATGTCAGGCGTTCGCCAGCCATCTCCAGAAGGTGACGTTCTCCGCGTCCCTTGACCGGCTTCAGGGCGGAGAGTGCGCCCATTGCCTTTGTCATATCGGCTCCCATAAGGAAGCAGGAGCCGAGCGCCGCCATGGCGTTTTCGGCGACATGGCGTCCAGGCGAGCCGATATGGATTTCCGAGGTTTCGCCGTTGATGACGGCCCAGACGGTCGAACTCTCGGCGTTTCCTTCGAAATCGGCCAGCCGGAAATCGGCCTTGGCGTGCTGGCCGAATGTGTAGACATGCGGGACCGCCGTTTCCTGGGCCCTCTGCTCCAGAAAGCCAAACTGCCGGTTGTCGCGATTGAGGATGGCTGCTCCGCCCGGTTCAAGGCCCTCGAATATTTCTGCCTTGGCAGCCGCGATCTCTTCCAGAGTGTTGAAATGTCCGAGATGGGCAGCGGCGATGGTGGTGATGATGGCCACATGAGGCCGCACCATCTTCACAAGCGGACGGATCTCCCCCGCGTGGTTCATTCCGATTTCGAACACCCCGAAGTCGGCGTCGGCCGGCATGCGCGCCAGGGTCAGGGGCACGCCCCAATGATTGTTGAACGACGCCACCGCGGCGTGAACCTTGCCCGAGGGCGAGAGCAGGTGCCCCAACATCTCTTTGGTAGTCGTCTTGCCCACGGAACCGGTCACGGCGACGATGCGGGCCCGGCAGCGCTCCCGAGACGCCAGCGCGAGCCGGCCGAGAGCCGCCAGCACGTCATCGACCACGATCATCGGCACGATCAGTCGCCCAAGCGCCGGAAGCTTCGCCTCGCTGACGACGATCAGGGTCGCCCCGTTCGCCACCGCCAGGCTGGCGAAGTCATGCCCGTCGACCCGATCGCCCTTGATGGCGAAGAACACCTCTTCTGCGCCGATCGTTCGGCTGTCGATCGATATCCCCTGGATGCCCTCCGGTAACGTTCCGATGGGTCTGCCGCCCATGGCGGCCATCATCTCTTCGGATGTCCAAAGAAAGCTCATGACTTCAGCTCCTCCAGCGCGGCGCGGACTTCGACATGGTCGGAGAACGGCAGGACGGTCGTACCGATCGTCTGCCCCTCCTCATGGCCCTTGCCGGCGACGATCAACGTATCGCCGGGTCCCAGCATTCTCACCGCCTCCCGGATCGCGTTCGCACGGTCGCCGATCTCGATTGCACCCGGAGCCGCCGCCATGATTTCGGAACGGATCACCTCAGGAACCTCGGAGCGAGGATTGTCGTCGGTGACGATGACGACGTCTGCAAGACGGGTTGCCACCTCCCCCATGATCGGCCGCTTGCCCTTGTCCCTGTCCCCGCCGCAACCGAAGACAACGATGACGCGGCCGGTGGTGAACGGCCGCACCGAAGCCAGGACGTTTTCAAGCGCGTCCGGCTTGTGTGCATAATCGACATAGGCCAGCGCACCGTCGCGTGTGTGGCCAATGAGCTCCAGACGACCCGACGCGCCCACGAGTTTTTCGAGCGCGGCCATCGTGGTTGGAGCGGAAACCCCGGTGGCCAGGGCAAGCCCGGCGGCAACGAGAGCATTCGCCACCTGAAAATCGCCGGCGAGAGGAATGTCCACCTCGAAGATCTCGCCCCCCAGATGAATTTCGGCCGTCTGCTTGTGGCGAAAATGCTCGACACGCTTGAGGCACAGGTAGTCGCCCTTGCGACCGACGGTGCGGACATCGAGGCCGGACGCCGTGGCCACCCTGATTGCTTCGGCCGACCAGGCGTCGTCCGAAAAGATCACTGCCGGCCCACCTTTGGGCATCAGCGTATCGAAAAGCCGCATCTTCGCGGCCATGTAACTTTCCACCGTTGGATGATAGTCCATGTGATCGCGGCCGAGATTGGTGAAGGCGGCAGCAGCGAGGTGGACCCCGTCGAGGCGGCTCTGGTCGAGGCCGTGGCTGGACGCTTCCATGGCCGCATGCGTCACACCCTCGGCAGAAAGCTCCGCGAGAAGCTTTTGCAACTCGACCGGATCCGGCGTCGTGAGAGAGCCGTAGTCGTTTCGTGTGGGAGAAATGACGCCGGTCGTGCCGATCTGAGCGGCGGGGTAGCCTGCATGATCCCAGATCTGCCGAGTGAACGAGGCGACAGATGTCTTTCCCGCCGTTCCGGTGACTGCAACGATGGTGGCTGGCTGCGCTCCGTAGAAGCGGGCCGCGGCGATTGCCAGCAGCCTGCGCGGGTTGGAGACGACAAGGATGGGAATTCCGGCATCTGCCGGGTGGGCCGCGATTGCGGCGACCGCGCCGCGTGCGGCCGCGTCGCCGATATAGCCTCCACCATCCGCTTTCGTACCGGCAAGCGCAGCAAACAGCATGCCCGGCCGGATCTTGCGGCTATCCGATGAAAGGCCCGTGATCTCGATGTCTCCTGCCGGTCCTGCCAGCAACTCGGCTAGCTCCGGAAAATCCGGTCCGGCAAGGTTTCGCAATTTCATCGCCTGATTGTCCATCTTGAGCGTCGTCCCACGAATCGTCGCTCGTTTGTTGTCGCTCAATAAGACACGAGCAGGGCAGAACCGTCATTGCCGAATTTCGGCTTTACACCAAGAATCGGGGCGGCGCGGCTGATGATTTCCTTGACCATGGGAGCCGCCGAGGTCGACGCAAGGGCCGCACCATTGCCCTTGTCGGTCTTCGGCTCGTCGGCGAAGGAGAGAACTACATATTGCGGATTGTCCATCGGGAAGGCGGCGAGAAACGCGTTGAAGTTCTTGTCATGGGCATAGCGGCCATTGACGACCTTGTCGGCCGTACCCGTCTTCCCACCGACGTTGAAGCCCGCGACACGGGCGTTCCTGCCCGACCCGTTGATGCCATTCCATTCGAAGAGGAAGCGCATGTCCTTGCTGGCTGAAGGCTCAAGAACCTGTTTTGCGAGTCTGTCGGCTTCTTCCCGGCTGCGCGGCACGAAAGTCGGCGGGATGTATTTGCCGCCGTTGACGAGAACGGCGCCGGCTACGGCGGTCTGCAGAGGCGTCGTCGAAACGCCGTGACCGAAGGATATCGTAATCGAGTTGATCTTCTTCCATTGCCGCGGCTCGCTTGGCTGCGCCACCTCCGGCAACTCGGTCTGCATCTTGGTCAGCAGCCCGAGCCTTGTCAGGAATTCCTTGTGCCCGTCGATGCCGACTGTATCGGCGATCTTTGCAGTTCCGATGTTCGAAGAATACTGAAAGATCTCCGGCACGCTCAGGACACGACCCTTCCCATGGAAATCCTTGATGGTGAAGCCGCCGATCCGGATCGGAAATCGCGCGTCGAAAGTATCGGACAACTTCACCTTGCCTGAATCGAGGCCCATGGCGATGGTGAACGACTTGAAGGTCGACCCCATCTCGAAGGTGCCGTTCGACATCCGGTTGAACCAGCCTTCCTCTCCGCCGACTGCCGGATTGTTGGGGTCGAAATCCGGCGCGGAAGCCATGCCAAGGATCTCGCCCGTATGGGCGTCGATCACCACGGCACCGGCGCCGATGGATTTGTATTTCTCCATGGCGCCCACGACCACGTCGCGAACGATGGCCTGGACACGAAGGTCGATCGAGAGCTTCACCGGTTCGAGGGGCTGATTGGACGTCATTCCGACCGCGGTAAGGTCGGCCAGCCCCTGGCTGTCGACATACCGTTCCATCCCGGCCACTCCGCGGTTGTCGATGTTGACGTAACCGACCACATGCGCCGCGGTCGGACCGCCGGGGTAGAAGCGCCGCTTCTCGGGCCGGAAACCGATGCCCGGGATACCGAGCGCCAGGATCTGGCTCTGCTGCTTTGGCGTCAACTGACGACGCAGCCACTGGAACCGGGAGGCGGACTTGAGCTTGGAATAGGTCGACTTCACGTCGAGATCCTGCAGCACGGTCGACAGCTTCTCGATCACCTCGTCGGCATCGACGATCTTGTGGGGTTCCGCAAACAGCGAAACGGTCCGGATATCGGTCGCCAGCACCTCCCCGTTTCGGTCCACCAGGTCCGGGCGCGACGCCATCAAGCGATCGGCCGGCAGGATGCTGGAGGTCGTCAGCGGCTGCGCGACACCGTATTGAACGAGACGACCGCCGATCACGCAATAAAAGACGGTGAAGCCGGCGATCAGCAGGCCGACGCGGTTTTTGGCCTGAGCCGACTTCCGCTTGCGGCTTCCCTCGAAGGAAGCGGCCGGCCCGCGGCCGCGGCTTCCGGCCGAGATATGTGCGCGGCTTTTGAGAACCATGATTCGAGACAGGAAGGACATCAGCGTTTCACCGATCCTGTGGAGATGATTTCAACTGCCCCCCGCGGCAGCGGAACGGGGATCTTCTCGGCGGGTATTGCCTTGGCAGCCGCGACACCCTTGAGGGCAGCAGCAACCTCGCTGTTGGTTCCGGCGATGATGTCTTCGATCGTTGTTTCGGGCTGCGGCAGCGCTGACCGCAACATCGGCAGCTCCTTCGGCATGGCAAGCTGGGTCGGCTCAGTCGCCGCGAGCCCCAATTCGGCCTGATAGGTTGCAACCAGCCTTTGCAAGCGGTTGGGCTGCGTGAGCAACGCCCAATCAGCCTTCAAGAGGTCGATGGTGTCTTTCTCCAACCTGATCTCCGTCTCCAGGCGGCGCACCTCCGAAAGCTTTTCGTCGGCGCGATGCTTAATGCTGTATGTGACAACCGCTGCCGCTGTCATGACGCCGATGAGAACAAGATCGAAGCTACGAAGCATCCTGGGCCCCTATCTTGGCGAGACTTGCGAGGTCGGGCAGATCGAAGATCGACATGTCCGCTGCCCTGGGAGGTACATCGCTGCGAATTGCGGCTCGCAGCTTTGCGGATCGTGCGCGCGGATTGATCTGCGCCTCCTCCTCCGAGGCAACCACCACCGAACGCCCCAATGCCGTGAACACCGGGGGTTTCGCTTCCACCAGCGGCATGTGGCGAGACCCCGACGCCTTGCCGGAGCGGTCGGCTAGGAACTGCTTCACGATCCGGTCCTCGAGCGAATGGAAAGTGACGACGACGAGCCGCCCTCCCGGTTTCAACACACGTTCGGCAGCAAAGAGGGCCTGGGCGAGTTCACCCAGTTCATCGTTCACGAAGATGCGCAGAGCCTGGAAGACCCGCGTCGCCGGATGGATCTTGTCCTTGGCTCTGCGGGGATTGACGCTCTCTATCAGATTGGCGAGATCCCGGGTCGTGACGAAGG
>JAEYTV010000341.1 GCA_023433855.1 Pseudomonadota bacterium
CGTCGGTGCCGAGCAGCCTCAGGCCGAGCGAGAAGACGCCGACGATCAGCGCACCGAACATCATACCCAGGATGGAACCGCGTCCGCCGAAAAGCGATACTCCACCAATCACCACCGCGGTGATCGACTCGATGTTCGCAAATTGCCCCGCCGTGGGTGAAACGGATCCGATGCGGCCGATCAGCGCCCAGCCTGCGAGTGCGCAGATGATGCCGGACAGCACATAGACGGAAATCAACATGCGCCTGACATTTACCCCCGATAATTCGGCGGCCTCCGGATCGTCGCCGACGGCATAGACGTGGCGACCCCAGGCGGTGTGGTTGAGTACATACCAGAGGAATCCGACCAGAAGCACCATGGCCACTACGCCATAGGTGAAAACGGCCCCGCCGATCCGAAAATTGTTGCCGAAAAGCTGGAGGATGGGGGCAGTTGCTTCGATGTCCTGAGCACGGATGGTCTCATTGGCCGAATACAGGAAGTTGCTGGCCAGCACGATCTGCCACATGCCCAATGTCACGATGAAGGGTGGGAGCTTCATGCGAGCCACCAGCACGCCATTGATGAAGCCGCAGAGCGCCCCGGTGGCGAACCCGCACAAGATGGCGACCTCCGGAGGGAAGCCATACCGGAATACAAACTGTCCCATCACGACGGAAGACAGGACCATGATCGCCCCGACCGAGAGGTCAATCCCGGCTGTCAGGATCACCAGCGTTTGGGCGGCTCCGACGATGCCGGTGATCGCCACCTGTTGCAAAATGAGGGTGAGGGAGAAAGCCGAGAAGAACTTTGTGCCGAGCAGGGCGCCGAAAATCAGCAGCGAGACGATCAGCACGATCAGTGAGACGGCCGAGGGACTCGAATGCAGGAAATGGCGGAAGCGTTGTACCGCCGTCTTGTCCTGAGTGTCGAACGATGCGACTTCCGCAGCACTTTCCTTGAGACTGCTCTCATAGTCACGATGCGGCGTCGCTGCTGTTGGCTCGCTCATGAAAGGTCCTCCGCAAAAAGCAGCGTCCACGAGGGCGATCAATGGTGGGAATGAACCCCTGCCGCCACCCAGCCGCCGTTCCGCTTCATATGACGTGACAAGCGGGCGCGGTCAGCACCGCTCCCGCTTGAGCTCAGGAGGCTTTTATCCCCAGCACTTGGCCTGGCCTTCCTTGGTGTCGATCGACTCGATCCCGGGCACCGGCTTGTCGGTTACCAGCGTCACCCCGGTATCGAAGAAGTCCTTGCCTTCCGTCGGCTTTGGCTTTTCACCGGTATCGGCAAAGGTCTTGATCGCCTCGATGCCCAGGGCGGCCATTTGAAGGGGATACTGCTGCGACGTGGCGCCGATGATACCTTCCGCCACGTTCTTCACCCCGGGGCAACCGCCGTCGACGGATACGATCAGCACATCTTTCTCTCGCCCGACGGCCTTGAGAGCTTCGTAGGCTCCCGCCGCGGCAGGCTCGTTGATGGTGTGCACGACATTGACCGTGGGATCCTTCTGGAGAAGGTTCTCCATTGCCGTGCGGCCGCCTTCTTCATTGCCGTTTGTGATGTCGTGTCCGACGATACGTGGATCGTCCTCGTCTCCGATCTTGTTGGGATCCTTGGTGTCGATGCCAAACCCCATCATGAAACCCTGGTCACGCAGCACGTCGACAGAGGGCTGTGATGGCGTCAGGTCGAGAAAGGCAACCCGTGCCTCGCTGGCCTTGTCGCCGAGCGTCTCCTTTGCCCACTGGCCGATGAGCTTCCCCGCCAGCAGATTATCGGTGGCAAAGGTCATGTCCGCAGCGTCGATCGGCTCGAGCGGTGTATCAAGCGCGATGACGAGGATTCCGGCGTCTCGGGCCTTCTTGATGTTGGGGACGATGCCCTTTGTGTCGGACGCCGTGATCAAAATGCCCTTGGCGCCGTCGGCGATGCAAGTTTCAATCGCCGCGACCTGGCTTTCACTGTCGCCGTCGATCTTACCGGCGTAGGACTTGAGCGTAACGCCGAGCTCCTTTGCCTTGGCCGTGGCGCCTTCCTTCATTTTCACGAAAAACGGATTCGTGTCGGTTTTGGTGATAAGGCAGGCAGACACCTCTTGCGCCTGCGCGGGGACGCATAAAGCGGCGCTGATCGCCAAAGCCCCAAGGGTGGTGGAAAGTAGATATCTATTCATCGTCTCCTCCCGATTTTCGACCGGCGATCCCGGTACAGGTCCTAAGGATACTCCCCGACATCCCTCGATCTCCCCCTGTAATTAAGGACGAGGCAAAAACCGCTGTCAATAAGTAAATCGGATTGATTTATTGCGGCTGGCTGCGATAGTACTGCCTCGTAGGAAACCTGTCCTGCCGACCAGTTGGGAATTGGCTGTGAGAAACGGCGGCGTCCGAAGGTTCTGATGGCAGTGTCAAACGATCTGCAACAGGGGCATACCCTGCCTGGCACGATGACTGGCGGCTCAAACCAAGTCCGAGTGAGAGCCTATAATGAACGGCTCGTACTGACGCTTGTCCGGTTGCACGGCTCCATGTCGAAGGCGGACATCACCCGTCGCAGCGGGCTTTCAGCGCAGACGGTGTCCGTTATCATGCGTTC
>JAEYTV010000351.1 GCA_023433855.1 Pseudomonadota bacterium
TCATCGGCCAGATGCAGTTCTTTGAGGTCGCGGGCAATCGACGACCCGATGAGGCCGATACCGATTAATGCGACTCGATGGAAATGTGTCCCGCTCATCGCCCCCGGCCCATGAATTCGCCCAGCGCTTCGATCACGCCGCGATTTGCTTCTTCCGACCCTATCGTCATGCGTAGCGCATTCGGCAGACCATACCCCTTCACGGCCCGCAGGATGTAGCCCCTACTGGTCAGGAATTCATCGGCATCAGGAGCCCGCTTGCCATCCACATCCGGGAAGTGAATGAGGATGAAGTTGGCGACCGAAGGCGTGATCTGAAGGCCGATGGTTTCGAAGGCGTGAGTGACCCTGTCCATCCACAGTGTGTTGTGTTCGACAGCCTTTTCGACAAAAGCTTGGTCGCGGATCGCGGCGGCGCCTGCAGCGATAGCTGGCGCATTCATGTTGAATGGCCCCCTCACCCTGTTGAGCGCATCCAGTATGGCCGAGGGTCCGTACATCCAGCCGATCCGCAGCGCCGCAAGCCCATAGGCTTTCGAGAAGGTCCGCGTCATCACCACGTTGCGGTTTCCGGAAACGAGCTCCAGGCCCGCCTCGTAGTCGTTCTTGCGAACGTACTCGGCATAGGCCGCATCGAGAACGAGGATGACGTTCTTGGGCAGCCCTGCATGCAGGCGACGTATCTCGGCAACCGGGACGTAGGTGCCCGTCGGATTGCCAGGATTGGCAATAAAAACCATCTTGGTCCGTTCCGTGACGGCCCCGAGTATGGCGTCGACATCCACCGTGCAATCTCGCTCCCTGGCCACGACGGGTGTTGCTCCAGCCCCCATGATCTGGATCTTGTAGACGAGAAAACCATGTTCGGTGATGATCGCCTCGTCGCCAGCCCCGAGGTAAACATGACAGAGCAGTCCCAACAGCTCATCAGAACCATTGCCGCACATGATGTTTGCCACGTTGAGGCCGTGCACCGACGCGATTGCGTCACGCAGAGCAAGTGCCTGACCATCCGGATAGATTTCGAGATGGTCGGCGGCATGCCGAAACGCCTCGATTGCCCGAGGGCTCGGTCCGAGCGGGGTCTCATTTGAAGACAGCTTGAAGACGCGCTCAACACCCGGTGCATGTTCCTTGCCTGGCACATAGGCAGCGATATCCAGGATTCCCGGACGCGGAACGGGCTCATTGGTGACGATGCTCATCGGATCAACCTTCTCGGAAAAATGCCTTCTCAGCAAATGATCGAGTGGCATTAAAGCCCAAAACCAGCCTTGTCGAGGGGTCAGGTTGGGTCGGGCGAACCGAGAAGGTAACCCCCCGATGCCCAGGAGGGGTCAATGCCGGAGGCCTGGATAGCAGGGCTCAGAGGAGGCCACTGGCCTCAGCGAACACGCGTCGTCGGCACACCGCGGGGCGCAAGCACAGGCACGAAGACGCGGCGCGAGGCGCGCGCGGCCACCGGTAGGCCTTGGTAAAGCCGCTTCTGCGCCTCCAGCACGAGAACACCGGAGAAGACCGGCCAGAAACGCCGTCCCGCACGCTCGAACATGTTTCGCAATTGCAGCACCGCGCGCAGCTTGGAAGGAGGAAAGAACAGTGCCTCGGCGCTCGCGCCCGGCGTGAAGTTGGTCTCTCGAAGCAGTGAGGTCAACTGGCCACGCGAATAGGGGCGGCCGGAGCCGAAGGGTGTATGCTCCATGCGCGCCCACACGCCGCGGCGATTGGGCACCACGATGACGAGCCGTCCTCCCGGCGCCAGCACCCGCCAGAGCTCCTTCAGGGTTTCTCGGGGATTTTCGGCAAACTCCAGTGAATGCACCATAAGGACGCGGTCAATGGACGAGTCCGGCAGCGGCAGTTCCTCGTCAAAAACAAGGGCCGTGGAAGAGAGCTCCCCAACCGGCCAGTTCACCGCTCCTTGGCCGGCAGGCATGAAAGCGAAGGTCCGTTCCGTTCCGGAACGGAACCGGTCGAGATATGGGACCGTATAGCCGAGCCCCACCAGCCGCTCCTCCGGAAGCCTGGCCCACAGCGACGAAAGCGCGACCGCTATCGATTGCTCGGCGAAGTGGCCAAGCGACGAGTGATAGAATTCGCGCAGATCAACGATATCGACGGACATGACGGACTTTATGCCGGTGGGTGGTTGGACTTCGGTAATGCAGCCTCTACATTGTCCGGCAACAGGATTTCAGCAATAGGGGCGATGATATGAAACCACTGGAGTTGGAAGTTTTTTCATGTCGAAGCGACAATTACGGCGTGCTCGTGCATGATCCTGAAAGCGGGCTTACCGCGTCCATCGACGCCCCGGAAGAAGGGCCTATCATCGAGGCCGCCGCACGCCGGGGTTGGAAGATCACCCATATCTTCACCACGCATTACCACACTGACCACGTGGAGGCGAACCTTGCGCTGAAGGGAAAATTCCGTCTTTCGATCATCGGCCCGTTTAACGAGGCCGTAGCCATTCCTGGGCTCGACAAGACGATGGCCGATGGCGACGAGTTTCAGCTCGGGGATCGCCTCGTACGAGTGATCGAGACTCCGGGCCACACGGCCGGTCACATCTGCTACCATTTCCCGGACGACAAGGTTCTCTTTGCAGGTGATACGCTCTTTGCGCTTGGTTGTGGCCGGCTCTTTGAACGGACGGCGGCGGACATGTGGCACTCACTGCAGAAACTTGCTGTCCTGCCGGACGAAACCGCCGTCTATTTTGGCCACGAATACACTCTTTCGAACGCGCGGTTCGCTCTCACCGTCGACCCGGACAACGAGCGCCTGAAAGCCCGGGCGCAGGAAATCGAAGCGATGCGCGCGGCCGGCGAGTTCACCATCCCGACGACCATCGGGCTGGAGAAGGAGACCAATCCTTTCCTCCGGGCTGCTGATCCCGCCATCCGGCGGAACCTCCTGATGGAAGGCAGGACAAACGAAGAAGTCTTTGCCGAAATCCGCAAGCGGAAGGATCACTTCTAGATGACGGCCGAAGATATCATTCAGGCGCTTGGCATGCAGCGTCATCCTGAAGGCGGCTGGTATGTCGAAACCTTCCGCGATCCCGTGGGTGCGGGCCGGGCCCATTCGACCGCGATCTACTACCTGCTTCAATCGGGGGAGCGATCCCACTGGCACCGCGTCCGGGATGCCACCGAGATATGGCACTTCTACGCGGGCGCGCCCCTGCTCCTGAAGATCTCTGGTGGTGAGAGCGCGCAAACGATCACGCTTGGCTTGGATCTTGTGAAAGGCGAGCGCCCGCAGGCCGTTGTTCCTGCGGACTGGTGGCAATCGGCCGAGCCACTCGGCGCCTATACCCTCGTCGGCTGCACTGTTGCGCCCGGTTTTGAGTTTTCCAGCTTCGAGATGGCGCCGCCCGGGTGGGAACCAGGCTGAACATTATTCCGCCGGCATGGAGGCCTTGCGGGGCCGGAACATGTCTCGCGCCGCAAGTACGGCGCCGCCTGTAATCAATATGCAGGCGACGGCGATGCGCCAATCGGGCTCCGCAAAACCACTCGTCACCAAGATCAGGGTGGACAGCAATGGCGCGGCATAGCTGGCAGCGCCGATGATCTGGATGTCGCCATTCTTGACGCCGTAGTCCCAAGCATAGAACGCTGCTCCGACAGGCAACAGACCGAGCGCAACGACGGCTGCCCATTCGGCGCCGTTCCCGGGCCACACCGTCGTCTCAAGCAGTTGATGGCAAATCAGCGACAAGATGGACGTCGCGAGGCAGAAGCCCGTCACCACATCTGTGGAAACCCTGTCGAAGCGGCGCGTCAGCAGTGAATATGCCGCCCAGGTGAAGGCGCAGAGGAACGCTGCACCGTATCCGAGCGTATAAGCGCCTTCGAAGGAAACGCCGTTGCGGGACACGATGGCGACAGTACCCAGGAGACCGGATATCGCCCCTGCCACGTGATACCAACGCAACCGTTCTCCCGGCAGCAGCGCCGAACCGACGACGATCAGGAGCGGCCAAAGATACGCAATGAGGCCAGCTTCCACTGCCGGAGCATTCCTCAGTGCCGTGAAGTAGAGGAAGTGGTACCCGAACAGCCCGCCTACCCCGGTTATCCAGACCGGCAACGGCTGCTTGAGAAGCACTATACGCTGGGGCTTGATGAGAAAGAGGATAATCCCGGGCAAACTACCGACGGCGAATGTCATTGCCGACAGTTGAAACGCTGGCATCCGCCCTGACGCCGCCGTCATCAGCGCAAGCAACGACCACATCAGGATCGCTGCGAAGCCAATAAACGTGCCTCGAACTCTCACATCGCCCCCTGAATGCTCTGGCGAGCATCGCCTCAACCGCCATATCTGACCGCTGTCACGTATACCGGTCCAATCTTTGTCGGAATCCGCGCATAAACGGGAGCATATACATTCACGGACACCGCCTTGGCAAACCAGATTTCCATCGGCGTCTTGCTCAGATATTCGATGTCGCTGCGGCCACGTCGGAAACCGGATCTAGGCAAATAGCGGATCGAGCAGACGATGGCTTCACCCTTGAAGCCCTCCGTCGAGAACGGCCGCGTGCCCAACGGCGTCAGCACCAGATCCATGCGCGACTCACCGTCATAGATAGGCACCCGGCTGGGGCATACCTTCGTGTCTGACGGGAAAACGAGACCACTCAGCGGATCTAGCACCGATTTCAGATCATCTTCTGTGACGGGAACCCAGTTTTTCGTGTTGCGTCTTGGCTCAGGTTTTATCGTGGTTTCGGCGACATTTCCGTTTCGGTACTCGACATCGTAGATGCGGGTCCGGTTGCCGGTGCTGTAGACGAGGTTGTAG
>JAEYTV010000352.1 GCA_023433855.1 Pseudomonadota bacterium
GGGGTATGACGGCCGGGGTTATGGCGTGCCTGGAGGATCCATCGGAGATGGCTCGCGGCGCGCAAGTCGGGCCTCGCGCCAGATTGTGAAAATGCCGGCTGCGATGACGATCGTGCAGCCCGCGATCATGTTTGCCGTCATGACCTCGCCGAACAGGAAGACACCCATCATGCAGACGAGAACCGTCTGGATATAGGACATCGGTTGCACCACCACGGCGTCGAGCAGGTCATAGGCCCGGATCAGCAGGTTATGCCCGCTCATACCGGTGATGCAGAGCGCCAGCATCCAGAACCAGTCGGAGATCGTGATGTCGGTCCAGTAGAACGGCCCGACGAGGGTGATCGCGGCAGCCCCGGCCACACCGGTATAGAAGAAAGCGGTGTCCGGCGTATCAGTGCGGCTCGCAAGCCGCGTCATGATCGAATAGACGGCAAACATCAGTGTGCCGACGATCGGGATGATGATGTTGGCGTCGAATGTCGCCTGGAACGGGTTGACGATCAGCAGGATGCCGACAAAGCCGACGCCGATCGCCGCCCAACGACGCCAGCCGACCTTTTCGCCGAGGAACGGAACCGAAAGGCAGGCGACCACCAGCGGCGTTGCTGCGAAGATGGTGTGGGTCGAGGCGAGGCCGACCCGCGAGAACGAGAAGATCGACACCGCGATCTGCGTGACCAGCAGCACGCCGCGGGCGATCTGCAGCCAGGGTCGGTTCGCGTGCACCACCCGCTTCAATCCGCCCGGCGAACGGCTGGCGAGCATCAAGGCAAAGCCGGCAAAGGCCCAGTAGCGAATCATCGTGATGAAGATCGGCGGATAGGCGGAGCCGAGATGTTTGGATATGCCGTCCTGAAGTGAGAAGATGGCTACGGCCGATAAGGCGCAGAGGAGGCCGATGGATCGAGGTGTCATGCGGGGGAATTCACTTTTCGAGCGCTCGATGGCCGGCGGGCAAGGCGGATAAGGCAGGATAGGCGGGGTAAGGCAGGATAGTGAAACAGTTTTGCCCGTCTGCCAAGATTGGAAGCAATCTGTTTTTGCGAATAGCTGCCATGCGGAATATGAAAGCAGCCGTGCCCAGGGCAGCCGCTTCCTTTTCGGCGCGCTTGCGCCTAAGCCTGTCGTTGGGGCCTGCACGGCCGCCAGTCACCTCGGCGAAAAGGAGGGGCCACATTGATCACCATCGGCACGTTCGAAGATCGGTATCTCGAAGACCTCTACGCCATCACCCTCGCGACCGGCGACAAGGGGGAAGATGCCTCCGGTCTTTATGAAGACGGCAGCCTGATTGGCCACATCTATTCCGGTCCTTATGCCGTCCTGAAGCCGTCTCTGGTGCTGCTGGCGATGGATGAGCAGGGGGTTGCCGGTTATGCGGTCGGCGTGACGGACACTCTCGCCTGGGAGGATCGCCTGGAGCGCGAGTGGTGGCCCGGCCTGAGGCAACGATATGCCGATCCCGGCCCCGTGGCCGCATCCGACCCGCGGCCGGAGCGTCGTCTGGGGCGGATGATTCATGCACCGAACCGGGCACCGGCTTCCATTGTGCGTGACTATCCGGCGCATCTGCATCTCAACCTGTTGAAGCGGGCGCGCGGGTCGGGGGTGGGGCCCCGGCTCCTCGAGGCGTGGCTTGATCTTGCGGCGGGTCGGGGCGCAAGGGCGGCTCATGTGGGAGTCCACCCGGAAAACGAGCGCGGCATCCGTTTCTGGAGCCGGTCGGGCTTCCGTCGTCTGGAACCGGAGGGAGATCAGATTGCAGGGTTCTGGATGGGCCGGACGATCAATGATCTGGCCTAGCGCGGAGTGAAGGCTTTGCCTGTGGTAGTCAGGTCTCCCGGCGTTGCATCAACAACCCTTCGGCGAGTGTCAGGAAGGAAGCCGCTGCCTTCCTTGAAACGGTGGCGGGATCCTCGGCGCTTGCAATCCATAGGGCGGCACTCAGGGTCGCGCCATTGATCAGCCGGGCTGTCGCCTCGGCATCGACGTCCTGAATAGTGCCCTCGTCGATCAGGTCCTGGATGCTGGCCGTCATGGTCCGGATACATGCGCTCTGGTCGACCCACTGCGACGGATCGCCCAAGACCGCCGGTCCGTCGAGCAGCATGATGCGCTGGATCTCCGGTTCGAGAGCCATCTCGATGAAGGCGATATTCTCGTCGATGAACCCCTGCCATTTCGACTGCGCTCTGCCGGCGATGACACGCAGCCGCTCCGACATCTCCGCATCGATCTCAGAGACCACGGCCTGCAGCAGTCCCTTCTTGTCTCCGAAGTGGTGATAGAGGGCGCCGCGCGTCAGCCCCGCCTCGGCCGTGAAGTCATCCATGGACGCTGCCGCGTAGCCCTTGGTCGCGAAGGCGTGGCGGGCGGCAGCAAGAAGCTTCGCGCGGGTTTCGGTGATCATCTGCTTGCGAGGGCGGCGGGCAGGCGCTTGTGCGGTCGCTTGTACCATAATCCCTCTATAGGGTGCCTTCGGAGCGGATTCAACATCAGGGAGATCACGCGAAAGCGGGGCCGCCTCGTCGCCTCCCAGGTGCAAACGCCCGGTGCAGGAGGAAGATAGTCCAAGGGTCAGGAGCGCCGCTTGATTGCCCAGGCATCCCGCGTCGCCGCCACGGTTGCCTCGTCGCCCAGCTTGATCCGCCCGCCGCCGCGCGGCACGGCGTTCCACCCGAACAGCGGACCGGGTACCCGCCGGTCGGCCGACATGCGGATCCGGCCCATGGCCGCCATGGGGCTCGCCGCGTCACGCGATCCGGTCTTCTGGTCTTGCGTCGTGATGATGCAGCGGGCGCAGGGCTTTACGAAGTCGAACCGGATGCCGGCGATCTCGATACCCCCCCAGCTGTCTTCGGCGAAAGCCTCCTCATGGTCGAGCACGATGTTCGGCCGGAAGCGCTCCATGCCGATCCGACCATCGCCATGCCTTTCCATGTCCGCGTTGAGCGCGTCCAGTGAACCGGTGGTGGTGACGAGGATCTGGAACCCGTCCGCGAATGTGACGGGGGTATCAGGCCCTGCCCATTCCGCGCTGGCGGACCGGCGGGCCTGATCATCGAAAAAGACCAGTTTAACCTCCCGGCCGAGCCAGCCGGAAAGCGCCCGGTTGGTGGTCTCGTCCGCGACCGCCGCGCTGACGATCGATTTCCACACGGCGACGTCCATGCGCCGCTCTGCCGGCGGCCGGTGGACCTGGATTTCGCCCTGACCAGCGACGGCAAGACGGTACCCCCCGTCTTGCGGCGTTACCTCCAACTGCGCCAGAGCCTGCAGCTCTCGCTGGGTGATGAAGTGGCCGGAGGGATCGGTCACCATCAGTTGCCGGTCGCCCGCAATGCCGGCAGCCGTGATCTCTGCTTCCCTGAGGGGAATGCCGCGGCCGCTCTTCAGGGGATAGAAGTTCAGTTCGCTGACGCGCATGGCACTCACCTGGTTCATATTTCGTCGAGAAAGAGATCGCGGATATGCTGGAGCCGTTCGTGGCGTTGCGCGGCCATTGCCCTGCCGGCCACCGTCTGGAAGCCCTCGGCAAGCTTGAAGAGCTTGACTGCGAAATGGTCGATCGCGAAGGCCTTGTCGTCGAGCGCCCGGTCGCGGGCAAGCGGGTCGGTGGGGTCGTAGAGGCCGGAACCCATCCGTCCGGCGATGTAGAAGCAGCGCGCCGCGCCGATCATGCCTATCGCGTCCAGCCGGTCGGCGTCCTGCAAGATCTTTGCCTCCAGCGTCTCAGGCGGGATGCCAGCAGAGAAGCTGTGTGCGGTGATGGCATGCGCCACGGCGGTGATATCACCGCCGGCCCAACCGAGTTCGGCAAGGACTTGAGCCGCCTTTTCGGCCGCCAGCCGCGACGCTTGGGTCCTCAGAGGCGAGTTCTTCTCCACGGCGACGCAATCATGCAGCAACACGGCGGCGGCGAGCACCCGGCCATCGCCCCCTTCCTGCGAATGGATGCGCATGGCATTCCTGAACACGCGGAGAATATGGGCGATGTCATGCGATCCATCGTCGCCCTCCGTCGCATGCGGGATCAAGGCCGCTGCAAGATCCTCGAAGGGCGCAAACCCCGCCGTCCGCGAGGGGCTCACGGTTGCGCCTCCTCGGGGTCGAGCGGCTTCGGCTCAGAGGTTCGGTTGACGAGAATGCGCTGGTAGAAAAGGCCGATCCCGATCAGCACGACGCCGAGGCCGATAAAGGAGAGGGCCCTGAGAATCCCTTCAAGGTTAGACATGTCGACGAGGAAGACCTTGACCACCGCGATCAGCACGAGACCTGCCGACGCGAGGCGAAGGCTTTTTGCATCGAGTCTTGAGCCGAGCACCAGTAGTGCTACGCCGATCACCAGCCAGACTACGGAATAGGTATAGGTCTCGCCCGGCAGAAAACCCTTCCAGTCGGCGATGTTCTCGCCCTGCCAGAAACGGCGCACCGAAAGCGTCGCCCACAGGAAGCCGAGAACGGCTCCGGCAAGCGCCAGCATCACCACGTAGGGCTGGGGACGTCTGCCGCGCGCATACCAGGCGACCAGGCCATAGG
>JAEYTV010000368.1 GCA_023433855.1 Pseudomonadota bacterium
AATCGAGTGCGCTTCTTAAAGCCTGGGCGGCGCCAAGGGGCCCGAGTACCGCAAAAAACATCGTGATCGCCACCAATATAAGGAAAGGCGGCATAAAAGGGGCGGGGTCTTCAACAGCCGCGTAGGAGGCACTGACACCGAAGATCAGCACCGGGACCGCCAGCGGTAGGACCAGGATGGAGACAAGCAGGCCGCCACGAGGAAGAGCCACCGCGACAGCCGCTCCGACGGCGCCGATGAAAGTGAGGGCCGGGGTGCCGACGAGAAGGGTCAGCATAGTGGCGCCGATCGCGATCTCGTCCATGTTCATGAAAAGACCAAGCAGCGGCGAGGCGATCACCAGCGGCAGGCCATTTCCAAGCCAGTGGGCCAGGCATTTCATCAGAACCGTCAGCACCAGGGGATGTTCCTGCATCAGCAGGAGGTCAAGAGAACCGTCCTCGCGGTCCGTTTGGAACATCCGGTCGAGCCCCAGCAGGGCTGACAAGAGCGCGCCGATCCAGACAATCGCTGGCCCTATGCGAGCCAGAAGGTTGAGATCAGGGCCGACCCCGAATGGGATGACGGCCACGACAGTCATGAAGAACAGGACGCCGATCAGCGCGCCACCGCCGGCGCGAACGGAGAGCTTGAAGTCGCGGACGAGGAGAGGGGTCATTTCATCTGCTCCGAGGCGTGTCGACTGTCAGCTGCCGGACAGGGCGGATTATTGGCGGACAGGATCGTCACCACCTTTCCTCCAGCGCACCTGCAAAGCCGGTCATCCTCAGTTCCCCCGCATTCTCCAGTCCAAGAGGATGGTGCGTCGCTGCCAGCACCATGCCCTCTTTGCTCAGATGGGCCTTTATCAGGTCCGTGAAGACCGCTTCCGCTCTGACATCCAGAGCGGCGGTCGGTTCATCGAGAATCCAGACCGGTCGGTGGGCGACCAGCAGCTTGGCGAAGGCCATGCGGCGCTGCTGTCCAGCCGAGAGGTAACCGAAGGGAAGATGGGTGATGCCGCCGAGGCCGACGGCTTCCGCCGCTTCACCGACGGAGATCCCCTGGTGGCCCTCGAAATCACCGAAGAACGCCTTCCAGAAGGCGAGGTTTTCAAAGACCGAGAGTTCCGCCTTCATGGCGTTGCGGTGGCCGAGGTAGTGACAGGCCTCGGCTGCGCGCATCCCTGATTCGGCCGCGTCGGAATGCCACGTCACCTTCCCTGTTTCGGGGCGGAGGAGCCCGGCGACCACCCGCAACAAAGTGGACTTGCCGGAACCGTTGCGCCCGGTGAGGACGAGGCTGTCGCCGCGTGCCAGTTCAAACGAAATGTCCTTGAAAATCAGGTCATCGCCGCGTCGCGCACTCAAATTCCCGGCGATTAGCCGCATGTTCCTTGACCTTCGCCCTGATCTCGGCCGTTCGGACCCGAAAAATTGTTCGGATTGGCCGTCAACCGTCTGGCACCCTTCTTAGAAATTATCTATATGGGTTTCAACCACGCCAGCGGCCGGCGTGATTTTCATCTTGCGCCGAACCTGAGGATCACAATCTTCTCGTGCGGACAGCGGAAATGGTCGTACCCGCATCCTGATGTGCATGAAGTGCATAGGCGTCCGCACGCGCGTGTAGGCTCTTAGTATCAGCGGGGTTATTTTCCGTGGCCAAATCTCTCGACAGCTTCAAGTGTCGTTCCGTCCTTACCGTAGGCGGCAAGGACTATGTCTATTACAGCCTGCCAAAGGCTGAACAGAACGGTCTTCCGGGTGTGTCTAAGCTCCCATTCTCCATGAAGGTCCTTCTGGAAAACCTGCTCCGCTTCGAAGACGGCAAGTCCGTTACCCGCGAACAGATCCTCTCGGTCGCCGAATGGCTGAACAACAAGGGTCTTGCCGAAGCTGAAATCGCCTATCGCCCGGCGCGTGTGCTAATGCAGGACTTCACCGGCGATCCGGCCGTGGTCGACCTTGCTGCCAAGCGCGACGGAATCAAGTCGCACGGCGGCGATCCCGAAAAAATCAACCCTCTCGTGCCCGTCGACCTCGTCATCGACCATTCTGTCATCGTAGACGAATTCGGCACGCCGCAGGCCTTTGCCAAAAACGTCGAGCTGGAATACCAGCGCAACGGTGAGCGTTACCGCTTCCTCAAGTGGGGCCAGCAGGCATTCAAGAACTTCCGCGTCGTCCCGCCCGGCACCGGTATCTGTCACCAGGTCAATCTCGAATATCTCGGCCAGACGGTCTGGACCAACGAGGAAGACGGCGAGACGGTGGCTTATCCCGACACCTGCGTCGGCACCGACTCCCACACGACGATGATCAACGGTCTCGGCGTTCTTGGTTGGGGCGTGGGCGGTATCGAAGCCGAAGCCTCCATGCTCGGTCAGCCGGTTTCCATGCTTCTGCCGGAGGTCATCGGCTTCAAGCTGACCGGCAAGCTCAAGGAAGGCGTCACAGCGACCGACCTCGTGCTCACCGTCGTACAGATGCTGCGCAAGAAGGGCGTCGTTTCCAAGTTCGTCGAATTCTTCGGCCCGGGCATGGACAATATGCCGCTCGCCGACCGTGCGACGATCGGCAACATGGGCCCGGAATACGGCGCTACCTGCGGCTTCTTCCCGGTCG
>JAEYTV010000447.1 GCA_023433855.1 Pseudomonadota bacterium
CGTCGGTCGCGTCGAGATTGGCGAAAAGGTCAAAGACTTCGTTGATGACTTCCTCGTGGCGGCCATCCGGGCGGTCGATCTTGTTGATCGCGACGATCGGCTTAAGGCCGACCTTCAGCGCCTTGCCGACGACGAATTTGGTCTGCGGCATCGGGCCTTCGGACGCGTCAACGAGAACGATCGCGCCATCCACCATCGACAGGATACGCTCCACTTCACCGCCGAAGTCGGCGTGGCCGGGTGTATCGACGATGTTGATACGGTGACCCTTCCATTCGATGGAGGTGGCCTTGGCAAGGATCGTGATGCCACGTTCCTTTTCGATGTCGTTGGAATCCATCACGCGTTCCATTACGCGCTGGTTTTCGCGGAAAGTTCCCGACTGCTTCAGGAGCTCGTCAACAAGGGTCGTCTTTCCATGGTCAACGTGCGCGATAATCGCGATGTTGCGGATTGTCATATAGTTTATCTCTGGGGCTGCGGCGCCGTGTCGGGGAGGAGGCACCATATTTCGTTGGCGCGCCTATACACGGTTTTTCGCAATTGCGAAAGGGGGAGGCAGTTCATGTCGTTTCAAGGCGGCTTCGTCAGCCGCCGGCGC
Source organism: Pseudomonadota bacterium (assembly GCA_023433855.1). Taxonomy (GTDB): domain Bacteria; phylum Pseudomonadota; class Alphaproteobacteria; order Rhizobiales; family Rhizobiaceae; genus Neorhizobium. Next base: position 602 of record JAEYTV010000447.1, read on the forward strand.
CTTGATACCGCCGCATGCAGAACCGCCAGAACGCAGCGGCCAGGAGGGCGCAAACCGGACCCGCGGCGAGCGATGCAGGCACGGCAGCCGAACCGAGATATGGCACGGGCCGGCCCAGAAGGGCGGCCACGGGGACATAGGCCATGTAGCCGAGCGGAATGACTGTCACCAATGCAAATTGCAGCGAAGGTGCAAAGATCGAGGCCGGGTAGCGAGAAAGCTCCCAGAAGTCGAAATAGATGCCAAAAAGGTAGCGCGCTCGTCCAAGGACCAGTGCACAGGCACCGATGATGGTGACCATGGACGCGGTGATCATCGCCGCGCTGAGGAGACTGGCTCCCAGTTGCAGCACCACAGGCAGCGACCAGCCTATGCCGGTCTGAGGCACCGCCCAAAGGATCAGCCCGGCCCCGAGTACGAAATGTCCGCCATATTCGATGTTGAAACCGGAAAAGACCAGATAGGCCCAGGGACGGATCGGCCGGACCAGCAGCGCGTCGAACTCTCCGCCGTACACGAGTTCTTCCATGCGCCTCAGTTGCACGAACGTCAGGCAGGCGCCCACGGCATAACCAAGCGTATGAAAGCCTAGGAGCAGCGCCATTTCCCTCCAGGACCAGCCGCCGATCTGCTCGAAACGCGCGAGGATGATCCAGATGCTTGTGAAGACGCTCGCATAACCGAAGGCTTGAGCAATCCAGCCGATGAACAGACTGCCCCGGAATTCCAGCCGGGCGCGGGTGCGCAGTCGCACGGGATAAAGCAGCAAGGACAGGTTCGCGCCCATCGTCAGCCGCCTTGCACGACGACCTGGCGGCAGGCGCGCGACCACAGGAGTGCGACGAGTCCCGCGAGCAGGCAGAGCCACCCGATCCCGATTCCGAGATTTGATAGGGCCGAACCGGGGTCATGCTGCCCGAGATAGACTGCCATGGGATGATAGGTGATCCAGGCAAACGGCAGCGCGTTGGCAATCTCGGCCAGCCCCGGAGGGAAGAACCACAGGGGCACGAGGCCGCCGGAGAAAACCGCAAGCAGGCCCCGCTGGAACCATTCCAGCGCGTGAGCGTCGAGTACCCAGAACGCCAGGATCCCAACGGCCGTCCCCGTCAGCATGAGGATCAGGATCGACAGCACGAGATAGAAGGGGAAAAGGATACCGTGAAGCGCGCTTGCCGGCGGCTCCACCCCAAGAAAAATTGCCGTAATCACGATTACGGGGAACGACACCAGGGCCATGTTGAATAGGCGAGCACCGAGCTGTTCGCACAGCAGCATCAGCGGATATCCCACCGGTCGAAGCAAAGTACTCGCGATAGCGCCTGTCCTGATAGTCGTGCCGATATCACGAACCATGCCGGTCGAATCCCCGCTGGACAGGATCGTGCTTCCGATCAAGGCATAGGCGATCATCTGATCCAGCGAGATATCCGCCACCGTTGTCCGTTCGCCGTAGACCGCGCTCCAGATAGAAATTCGCGCAAATACCTGGATCAGGCTGCCGAGCGCCAGCATCAGGGTCTGCAATCGATGGCTGCTCTCAACCCGGAACGATGCAGCGATGAGGGTGAACGCGACGTTCATGCAGGCACCCTTGCGCGATAGTGGTTGCGGATTACTTCCTCTATTCCGGGCTCGTGCAGCCGAACATCCCTAAGATCGGCACCTGCACGCAAGGCCTGGATGAGCTCAACCAGCGAACGCCCGTCGTCATCCAGCAGAAACTCCCGTATCAGCCCCTCCCCACCGGCAGCTTCCGCTCCTGACACCTGCACCTCTCCTGGGTCGCTGGCAAATTCCAAGGTCAGTCTGCGACGCGCACCAAAGGAGATGCGCAGCTGGGAAAGCGACCCGTCGAACAGAAGACGTCCTTCATCCACCATGATGAGTCTGGGACAGATCTCCTCGATATCCTGCAGGTCATGTGTGGTCAGGATGATGGTCGTGCCACGCTCCCGGTTGATGCGCGCCAGGAATTTGCGCACCACGTCCTTGGCGACGACGTCGAGGCCGATCGTGGGCTCGTCAAGAAACAGGATCTTGGGGTTGTGCATCAGCGCCATTGCGATTTCCGCACGCATCCGCTGCCCCAAGCTGAGTTGGCGTACGGGGCGTTCCAGGAAGGGGGTCAGTCCCATCATCCTGGCCAGCTCACTTAGGTTATTCCGGTACAGGGGGTCGGGCACACGGTACATCCGACGGTGCAACTCGAAGCTGTCGAGAAGCGGTAAGTCCCACCAGAGCTGCGTCCGCTGCCCGAAGACCACGCCGATCTCGAAAGCATTTGCCACCCGCTCGACATGAGGGCGTCGACCAAGCACGCTCACGAAACCGCTCGAGGGTGTCAGGATGCCCGTCAACATCTTGATCATTGTCGACTTGCCGGCCCCGTTCGGGCCGAGATAGCCCACCGCCTCACCGCTGTTGATGTGGAAGGAGATGTCATCTACCGCCCGGATGGGGCGGGTCACCGGGGCGAAGAAACCGCGCACCGCCCCGACAAGACCCGGCTGACGCATCCTCTGATGAAACGTCTTGTTGACGCGTTGCGCAATGATGATCGGTGTCACGGCAGCACCTCTGGACCGAGCAAAGGCTCCTCGGGTCAGAGGAGTGGGTACAACCTACACAATACCCACTGATTCGGCTCGGCAGTTGTTTGGCGGGACCTGTCCCCAGGAAACAACCGTGTCCTCAGGCGTCGCTGCCAGACAGTTCCTCGGCCACGGCAAGCCCCTTCTTCCTCAACATCGCCTGCGGGTCCGGCAGCTTGCCCCGGAAAGCCTTGTAGGTCTCTTCCGGATCAATCGAGCCGCCGACCGAGTAGATGTTGTTCTTGAGCTTGCGGGCCATCACGGGGTCGAAAACATTGCCCGTCTCTTCGAACGCGGAAAAGGCATCCGCGTAGAGCACCTCGGACCACATGTAGGAGTAATAGCCCGCGGAATATCCGTCCCCCGAAAAGACGTGCTGGAAGTGCGGCGTGGCGTGACGCATGACAATCGAGTCCGGCATGCCGATTTCCTTGAGAAGCTGGTCCTGCAATGCCATCGGATCCTCGACCGGTCCGCCGGTATGGAATGCCATATCCACCAGTGCGGAGGAGGTGAACTCCACGGTCGCAAAACCGGCGTTGAAGGTGCGGGCGGCCAGCACCTTGTCAAGCAGTGCCTTCGGCATCGGCTCGCCGGTTTCGTAGTGTATGGCATATTTCTCCAGGATCTGCGGAACCGTCAGCCAGTGTTCATAAAGCTGGGATGGGAGCTCGACGAAGTCGCGGGCGACGCCGGTCCCGGCGACCGAGGGATACGTGACATCCGAAAGCATTCCATGCAGAGCGTGGCCGAATTCGTGGAACAGCGTACGGGCGTCGTCCAGCGAAAGGAGCGCCGGACGGCCTTCGGCAGGCTTGGCGAAATTGCAGACGTTGTAGATGATCGGCAACTCGCCGGCAGCACCGTTCTTGAGGGTCAGCTTGTGCTGTGACTGCAAGGAGTTCATCCACGCACCAGACCGTTTTGATCCGCGGGCGAAATAATCCCCGAGGAACAACGCCTTGAGGGCGCCGTCTTTGTCGCGGATTTCGAAGACCCGGACGTCCGGGTGATAGGCAGGGACGCCGCGCACCTCTACCGCCGTGATGCCGAAAAGGCGGCCAGCGACGTCGAAGCAGGCTTCGATGATCTTTTCCAGCTGCAGATAGGGTTTCAGATCGGACTCGGAGAAATCGAACATGCGCTCGCGAAGCTTTTCCGCATAGTGGCGCCAGTCCCATGGCATCACTCGGTGGTTCTTTCCCTCCTCGGCGATCAACCCGGCGAGACTTGCCTCCTCCTCCAGCGCTCGCGCCCGGGCCTTTTCCCAGACCGCGCGCAGAAGCTCGTTCACCGCTTGCGGCGTTTTTGCCATCGTATTGTCGAGCTTGAAGGCGGCGAAGTTTTCAAAGCCGAGCAGCGTTGCCTTTTCCGCCCTCAGCGCAAGCGTTTCGCGGACGATCTCCAGATTGTTCGTATCTCCCGGATTGTTGCCTCTCGAAACCCAGGCGCGGAAAGCCTGCTCGCGCAGGTCACGTCGGACCGAGAATGTCAGAAAGGGCTCAATAATGGAGCGGGACAGGGTGACCATGTAGCCGTCCGTTTCGCCACGTTCGCGAGCGGCGGCCGCCATGGCGTCGCGCAAGAAGGCGGGCAGCCCCTCGAGGTCTGCCTCGTCTATCAGCTTCAGTGACCAGTTCTTCTCGTCGGCAAGGACGTTCTGGCCGAACTTGGCCCCGAGTCCGGCGAGCTTCTCGTTGATCGCCGCAAGCCGCTCCTGATCGGCCCGAGGAAGCTTGGCGCCGGCCCGCACGAAACCCTTCCAGTGGCGTTCAAGCACCCTCTCCTCCTCGACCGTGAGGCCGAGTTCCCGGCGCTTCTCCCACAGGGCATCGATGCGGGCAAAGAGCGCCGCATTCATGCCGATTCTGGAATAATGACGCGACAGCTTCGGCGCCATCTCACGCTCCAGCGCCTGGATTATTTCATTGGTATCCGCACCGGCCTTGCCCCAGAAAAGTGCCGAAACGCGCGAAAGTTCGTCTCCGGCGACCTCCAGTTCCACCACCGTGTTTGCGAAGGTCGGCTCTTGCGGATTATTGGCGATTGCATCGATCTCCGCCTCGTGGGCGGCTAGCGCTGCAGCAAACCCGGGCGCAAAGTCCTCATCCTTGACCTGATCGTAACGCGGAAGGCCGTGATGTCCCTTCCACTCCACCAGGGAGGGGTTTAGCGAAGAAGCAGAAGTCATGAGATTTCCTTCCATTGATGCGTCGGGCGGATATAGGCGAGAATGGCGTGAGCCGGATGCATTCGAGCGTCTGCCAAAAATGATACCCAATAATTAACATCGATTAACATTTGACGCATCGAGATCGCGACGGATAGTGTCACGTTCATACCCGATGAACCTGGGATATGGCCATGGAAATCAATTCCTTGCGCTGGTCTGGCAATCTTCTGCAGCGCGACCATTCTCGCAATAACAAGATCGACAAGCCTCAACAGCAGGAAAGCAGGCAGAGCCAAGTCAGCTTTCAGGTACCCGAGGCGGAGGCATCGTCGATCGATTTCTCGGTGATCACACCAAGACAGCTGCGTGAACTGGCATGGCAGAATTACAATGCCGGCAATATCGATCAGGAAACCTACATCGCTCTTGCCGAAGAACTTCCAAGCCATGCTATCGATGCTCAGGGGCGACTGATTGATCTTTCGGCGGTTACGGAAGAGACCGGCTTCAACTTTCAAGACTACTACCGAGACCAGCTGGAGATCGCCACCTCGCTTGGCGACGCGGGGCGGGCGGATGTCCTTCGCAGTGTGATAGCCTTCCTTGCGTTGTGATGCCGCATCGGCTTTACGCGCGCCGGTATCCGAAAACACCCGGGGCCGAATGCAACAGGGCCTGTAC
>JAEYTV010000476.1 GCA_023433855.1 Pseudomonadota bacterium
CCTTGATGGCTCGCCCCGTTCAACCGGACACAGACCACGACCGGAGCAGTGATGGAAAGCGACCAGGCGATAGACGACGACAGGTCGCGGCCGCGCGGATCCGGTATGCAGAACGTCTACACCGTGCTTCGCGGCGAGATCCTGGCGATGACGCTGCCGCCGGCAAGCCCGCTTGACGAGGTGCGCGTGTCTGAGCGTTTTGGAATGTCGCGGACGCCAGTTCGGGAAGCACTACTCCGGCTTGCGGGGGAAGGGCTGGTGACGACCCTTCCCAACCGCAGCACGATTGTCGCCCCGATCGATTTTGCAGCGCTGCCAACCTATTTCGATGCACTGACGCTGATGTACCGCGTGACGACACGGGGTGCGGCGCGACACGCTTCGCCTGGCGCAACCGGCAAGATCCGGCAGCACCAGCAGGACTTTGCCGCAGCCGTTGCCGGACGGGACGCGCCGGGGATGATCGAGGCCAATCGCAACTTCCACGTCGCGATCGCCGAACTTGCGGGAAATCCATACTATACCACCTTCTTTACCCGTCTCCTCGACGAGGGAAGGCGGATCCTGCGCCTCTACTACCGGACCTTCGACGATAAATTGCCCCGCCACTATGTCGACGAACATGAAGACATCATCCACGCTATCGAAACCGGCGACGTGCAACGTGCGGACGACCTGGCTGCCCGCCACGCGGCGCAGATCGTCAAGCAGATCCAGGACTATGTGGCTCGTGAGCTTGTCGATCCCATAAATCTTTCCAGTCCGTGACCCGCAAATGACGCAGTCAGCGAACACCCCGTCGAGGAAGCCGGCGGGTGAGAGAATAGGGCCCAGACCGTCGGTGTAATAGTGCGCGATCAGATTTGTCGACAAACTGTCTACAACCCAGTACCATATGCTGACGAAAATCGAGGAATGCCAGCAATGTGGTCCCATCCTGTGGCCAAGATCTCCGATGAGGAGAGACAGCAGCGGCTTCGGCGGCTCCGAGAGCGGCTGGCCGAGGAAAACAGTGGCGGCATTCTCCTGGGCCCCGACGAGAACCTGCGCTACTTCACCGGTCTCGTCTGGCACCCCAGCGAACGCCTGCTTGGGGCCGTGGTGACGCCCACGGACCTTTTATATATCGTGCCGGCGTTCGAACGAAGCCGCGTGGAGACGCTGCCACGTCTCCCGGGTGAAATCCTCACCTGGCAGGAAGATGAAAGCAGTGCGGCACTGGTCGCCTCGGTTGTGCCGGCAGACCTTCGGCTTGCTCTGGACGACACCCTTCCGCTTTTCGTCTACCATGATCTGGCCGCCACCATGGGCACGGCGCGACTGACCGACGGCGGACGGCTGTGCCGTGATCTGCGTGTTCTCAAGTCGGACGCGGAGATCAGCCTCATCCAGCATGCCATGAACCTGACGCTTGAGGTGCATCGGCGCGCGCACGCTTTCATCAAGCCGGGGACAAGAGCCTCCGAGGTCGTGCGCTACATTGATGAACAGCATCGGGCACTCGGCGCAGACGCCGGTTCATCCTTCTGCATCGTCTCCTTCGGGGCGGCGACGTCCCTCCCTCATGGGGCAGACGGCGATCAGACCTATTCGCCCCGCGACGTAATCCTGGTGGACACCGGATGCCGCCTGGACGGTTACCATTCCGACCTCACCCGCACCTACGTTCTAGAAGAGCCTGCGCCGGAGTTCGCCAACGCCTGGGCAATCGAGCGTGAAGCGCAGCAGGCGGTCTTTGAGGCGGCCAGGACGCCCGGTGTAACCTGTGGCAGCCTGGATGAAGCGGCCCGCCGCATCCTGGAAAAGCACGGACTTGGCCCCGATTATGCGTTGCCCGGACTGCCTCACCGCGCCGGCCACGGGCTAGGACTCGAAATCCATGAAGAACCGTATATCGTCAGGGGCAACGATAAGGTCCTGCGTCCCGGCATGTGCTTTTCCAACGAGCCCATGATCGTCTACCCGGACCGCTTCGGTATCCGGCTCGAAGATCACATCTACATGACTGAAGCCGGCCCGAGATGGTTTACGCAGCCAGCTCTGAGCCCGACCCTGCCTTTCGCCGAGCGTGAGGCGATGACTTAATATCGGAAACCAGAGGAGATCTTGCGGTGACCACAGGCTGGAGCGGCGTATTCCCCGCCGTCACGACACAATTCAAGGAAGATTATTCGGTCGACATCAAGGCTACTCAGGGCGTGCAAGACGCATTGGTCAGGGACGGCGTCAATGGTCTCATCGTCATGGGAACCTGCGGGGAAAACAACTCCTTGGATCCCGAGGAGAAGCGCACAATCCTGAGGGCGGCCGTCGAGGTGGTGGCAGGTCGCGTTCCCGTCATCACCGGGGTTTCGGAGCTGGATACGCGCCGCGCGGCGGCCTATGCCAGGGACGCCGAGGCACTCGGGGCAAATGGCCTGATGGTGCTTCCAGCCATGGTCTATGTCCCGAAGCCGGACGAACTCGTCGCCCATTTCCGCGCGGTCGCCGAAGCGACCTCCTTGCCGATCATGCTCTACAACAACCCACCCGCCTACCGCGTCAACATCACCGCTGAGGTATTGGAAGAACTGGCCGCGATCCCCAACATCAAGGCGGTGAAGGAAAGCGCTCCAGATCCGCGCCGCTTCACCGATCTGATCAATGCCTTCGGGGATCGGTTCGACATCTTTGCGGGCCTCGACGACGTGGCGCTCGAGGGGCTGCTTCTCGGAGCGAAAGGCTGGGTCTCGGGGCTGACCAGCGCCTTCCCCCAAGAATCGGTGGCGCTGGTCGCGGCGGCTGAACGCGGAGACTGGCAGGAAGCCCGCCGCATCTACCGATGGTTCATGCCGTTGTTGCACCTGGATGCAGAACACGATCTCGTCCAGTCCATCAAGCTGGCGGAGCAGATCATGGGCCGTGGATCCGAGAGAGTGCGGATGCCGCGGATGCCGCTGACGGGCGTGCGCCGCGCGGAAGTGACCGCGATGGTCGAGAAAGCGGTTGCAACCAGGCCCAGCCTCAGCGCGCAGGCTGCCTGACCTCGCCTACGCTTCAAGCCTCCCGCGGTGCCGGCAGCCGATGCCGGCACCAGCGCGGCATTCGTCAGCGCTGCGGTCCCGGCTCGTTGCTTTGATCGAGGGCACGAGTGACGCTCAGCGCGACGATGGTGCAAATCGCCCCTGAAATAAGATAGCCGCCTATAAAGATGATGCCGAAGTTGGTGGCGAGGCCCAGCGCAACCAGCGGCGCGAAGGCGGCTCCGACCAGCCACGCGAGGTCGGAGGTCAGTGCGGCTCCCGTATAGCGATAGTACTGGCTGAACCGGGAAGACACGGACCCTGAGGCCTGGCCGAACGATAGGCCGAGGATCCCGAATCCGATGATGATGAAGGCGTCCTGCCCTGCAC
>JAEYTV010000529.1 GCA_023433855.1 Pseudomonadota bacterium
CCGCTGTGGTGGATGATTAGCCGATACCAAGGAAAGACAGAATGGCAAGTACGATCACTACCGCGCCCACCAGCCAGATGATGCTGTTCATGATTTGCTCCTTTTTCAGCTACGCGCGCCTGCGGGGATTATCGTTCAAGATCATGCAAACCCAACAAGATTCAGGACGGCAATGACGATCACGACTGCGCCGACCAACCAAACGATGCTGTTCATCACTTTCTCCTTTCGATGTTGTGAAAGGAACGGAATGACGGTGAAAAGGTTCCGCAACTGCAGCTCTGGAACAAAGCCCTTCGAGGCGAGTTGAAGTGGCGTCGCGCAAAGCCTTGATCTTCGCCGCGAGGGGGGCGGATGGCCGAAGAAAACGACCAGGACAATAGCTTGAGAGGAGTTGCACGCCCACGTGCAGTGATCATCGGCGCGGGGTTTGCCGGACTGGCGGCGGCCCGCGAGCTGGGCAACAGCGAGATCGACGTAACGGTCATCGACCGACGCAACCACAACCTCTTCCAGCCGCTGCTTTACCAGGTTGCGACAGCAGCTCTGTCACCCGCCGACATCTCCGAGCCGATCCGCCGGACGCTCGCGCGCTACGGCAATATCAAGGTCATGCTGGCGGAAGTCACCGGCATCGATCCTCAGGCCAAGCTGGTCAAACTCGATCATGGCTCCTCGGTCCCCTACGATAAGCTCGTCATCGCCACCGGGTCCGAATATAACTACTTCGGTCACGAGGAGTGGCGGGCTTGGGCTCCGGGCCTGAAGACGATCCACGAGGCCCGCCTTATCCGCCAGCGTCTGCTGCTGGCCTTTGAGAGGGCGGAACTCTCTCACGACCCGGAGGAAAAGAGAGCCCTGCTGACCAGTGTCATCGTAGGAGGCGGTCCGACCGGGGTCGAAATGGCGGGCGCGATTGCCGAGCTCGGGCGCTTTATGATCACACGTGATTTCCGGAAGCTGGAGCCCGACCACTTGCGCGTGATCCTGCTCGAAGCGGGCCCCAGAATCCTCGCCGCATTCCCTGAGAACCTGACGGCATATGCAAATCGCTCCTTGGAGCGGATGGGGGTCGAGGTCCTTACCGGTATACCCGTCGAGGCCATCAGCAAGGAGGAAGTCGTCGCAGGATCGATGCGTATCAGGACCGGCTGCGTGATCTGGGGAGCCGGTGTGAAGGCCTCCCCGGCAGGGCGGTGGATCGGCATCGAAGGCGAGAGTGGCGGACGCATCCCGGTGGAGCGCGATCTGTCAGTGACCGGCTTTTCCGATATTTTCGCCATCGGCGATACTGCTCTGGGGCTTGCCGCCGATGGAAAGCCGCTGCCGGCCCTTGCCCAGGTTGCCAAACAGCAGGGCGAGTATCTCGGAAAGGCGCTAAGACTGAGCCTCACGGAAGGCAAGACGGCCGAACCGTTCCGCTTCCGCAACCGCGGCAACACGGCCGTGGTCGGGTGCAACTCCGCTATTTTCGACTTCGGGACCTGGACCCTGAAAGGCCGGCTTGCCTGGCTCCTCTGGGCAGTCGTCCACGTCTATCTCCTCGTCAACTTCGAGAAGCGCCTTCTCGTCAGCATCCAGTGGATCTGGCGTTATCTCACCCGGCAGCGCGGCGCCCGATTGATCGACGAGAACGCCGCCTCCTTCGTACCATCTTCCACCCAGGGGACAGAGACATGAACACCGCCAACCCTCAACTTGAAGGCCTCTATCTTGCAGTTGCCGCGATCAACCGGCTCCTGGTGCAAAAAGGCTTGCTCACCAACGCGGAGCTTCAGAAAAGCCTTCAGGACGCCGAACGAGCGGTCTTGGCCGACGACAAGCCGCTCACAGTTTCCAGCTCACACCAAAAGGCGGTCGCTTTCCCCATTCGGCTGCTTCTGCTGGCAAACGAGGCGCACGAACAGGGAGGAAGCTTCGACTTCGAGGATCTGGCAAGGGAAGTCGGACGAAGAACCTGATGCGGTGGATCATCGTGGGCTGCGGCATCCCCGAAGCCCCAGCCTGAAGAGGGAGGAGAGAGTGAGGTGTCAGATGATCGGCTTGCCGCCGGTCACTGCAATTGTGGTGCCGGACACGTAGCTGGAAAGCGGATCAGCCAGCATCACGTACGTGGTCGCGAGTTCGACCGGTTGGCCAGGCCTCTTCATGGGCACCTGCGTCCCGAATTCCTTCACCTTGTCTTCTGTCATGGTTGAAGGGATGAGCGGGGTCCAGATCGGTCCCGGAGCGACGGCGTTTGCCCGTATGCCCTTTTCGGCCAGCATCTGCGCCAGACCTGCGGTGAAGTTCTGGATTGCGCCTTTTGTCGTGGCGTAGGCGAGAAGCGAGGGGTTGGGGCTGTCGGAATTGATGGACGCGGTATTGATGATGGAGCCCCCCGGCTTCATGTGCGGAACGGCTGCCTTCGTCAGGTAGAACATCGCGTGGATGTTGACCCTGAAGGTCAGTTCCCACTCCTCATCCGAAATGTCCTCGATCGACGCAAATGTCGCCTGATGGGCCGCGTTGTTCACCAGAATGTCGATGCCACCCAATTCCTGCACGGCCTTTTCGATGATCGCCCTGCAGTGCGCAGCGTGCTGAATGTCGCCCGGCACGAGCACGGCCTTACGGCCGGCCTCTTCGATGATGCGCTTGGTGTCTTCCGCATCCTCGTGTTCATCCAGGTAGGAAATCAGCAGGTCGGCACCCTCACGGGCATAGGCAATTGCGACCGCGCGGCCGATGCCGCTGTCACCGCCCGTGATCACCGCCTTTTTCCCGGTTAGACGCCCGGATCCGCGGTAGGAGGTCTCGCCGTGATCGGGCACCGGATCCATGCGCCCGGTGAAGCCGGGCATCGGCTGCTGCTGTTCAGGAAAAGGCGGCGTTGGATAGTCGGCCATGACATACTCCTTGAATTGCCTCGGGAGGACGCTCGTCGAACTGAACGAGCAGGAAGATGTTCCGCGGGCTGCGACCTGAAGAGAAAACGTTCAGGCCGCACCAATCAACTGTCGATCGACTGGGCACCCGGCGTCATCTGCCCGTCGCCGCGACGTAGGCGTTTCAACTGCCGGACGATCCTCAAGGAACTCGAGGCGCGCGCCGCCGAGAACTCTGAACTTTTCGATAGGATTCGCAGCAGCATGTCCTCGGCCTCGTCCGCCGAGATCGTTCCTCTGGCGGCCAGACCATCGATCAGGACGAGCATCGCTCCCTCAACGGCGAGCGACCGCCGATGCACCTCGCTCTCGTTTCTTTCGTTTTCTGGCATGGTAGGCTCCTTGAATTGTCACCTGTCGAATGGTTTTGCGCCAGAATTGTTCCTGATTAGAGAAGGTTTCGGTCCTGTCAGTGAGTTTAGCGGCGGTCCGGCTCGACCGGTTGCTGCCCCGCGGCGCCACCACGGTCGAGCTTTCCCTGTTCGGCCTTGTAGAAATACTGGCTGTTCACCAGCCAGCCCTTGAGAGGCCGCAGCGGCAGAACGCAAGTGACGATCAACACTGGCAAGGATACGAGAAGATGCACCCAGAAGGCGGGCTGGAACATGACCTCGATCCAGACGCCAAGCGCCACACTCGGCACGCAGGCAAAGCAGATCACGAAAAACGCGGGGCCGTCGGCCGGATCGGCAAAGGAATAATCAAGGCCGCATACCTCGCAGTTTTCCCGAAGAGCAAGGAAGCCATTGAACAGATGCCCCTGCCCGC
>JAEYTV010000048.1 GCA_023433855.1 Pseudomonadota bacterium
ATCCTCGCTTTCGTGCTGATCTTCAAGCCGACCGGGATTCTCGGTCGGCCGGAAGTGGAGAAGGTCTGACATGGCTGGCGCAAACAACAAGACCTCGCCCGGCTTGATGGCGACGGCCATGAAGGAAGGGCTTCTGGCGGGCGCGATCGCCTTCGGGATGTTCCTCCTTTATGTCGGGATCGAAACCTACCAGAACATCGACAACCGGCTCGTCTGGCGTACGCGATGGGGGCTGCTGGCGATCTTCGTCCTGGTGGCCGCTATCAGCCGCTTCGTAACGGTCGGCTTCATCAGGCCTCACTTGGACCGCCGCAAGCTGGCCAAGGCCAAAAGCGGCGTTCTCGAGATCTCCGAGGACAAGGGCTTCTTTCACACGCACTTCCTGAAAATAGCGCTGATTGCCCTGCTGCTTTATCCAATGGCGTGCGTGTGGCTTTTCGGCACCCAGGGCTCACTCAAATATGTCGACAATTTCGGCATCCAGATCCTCATCTACGTCATGCTGGCCTGGGGACTCAACATCGTGGTGGGCCTGGCGGGGCTGCTCGATCTGGGCTATGTCGCGTTCTACGCGGTAGGGGCCTATTCCTACGCCCTTCTGTCGCAGCACCTGGGTCTGTCCTTCTGGCTTCTGCTTCCGCTTGCCGGGATCCTGGCGGCCTTCTGGGGCATCATCCTTGGTTTTCCCGTTCTGCGCCTGCGCGGGGACTATCTTGCGATCGTTACGCTCGCCTTCGGCGAGATCATTCGCCTCGTGCTGATCAACTGGACGGACGTGACCAGGGGAACATTCGGCATCTCGGGCATTCCGAAGGCGTCCGTATTCGGGATCTGGTCGTTTGATGTGGGCGCGCCCAACAACTTCACCAAGGCGTTCGGCCTGCCGATGTCGTCCGCTTATTACAAGATCTTCCTGTTCTACGTCATTCTGGGCCTTTGCCTGGTGACTGCCTACGTGACCATCCGGCTGCGCCGCATGCCGATCGGCAGAGCCTGGGAAGCGCTGCGCGAAGACGAGATCGCCTGCCGCTCCCTCGGCATCAATACCGTCACCACCAAGCTCACCGCCTTCGCGACGGGCGCAATGTTTGGCGGCTTTGCCGGCTCCTTCTTCGCGACCCGGCAAGGGTTCGTGTCGCCGGAGAGTTTCGTGTTCCTCGAGTCGGCGGTCATCCTCGCCATCGTCGTCCTGGGCGGCATGGGATCGCTGACAGGCATTGCGGTCGCAGCGGCCGTCATGGTCGGGGGCACCGAACTGCTGCGCGAGATGGAGTTCCTGAAGCTGGTCTTCGGTCCTGATTTTACACCCGAGCTCTATCGCATGCTGCTGTTCGGGCTGGCGATGATCATCGTGATGATCTTCAAGCCGCGCGGCTTCGTCGGCAGCAGGGAACCGACCGCCTTTCTGAAGGAACGGAAGGCGGTATCCGGCAGCTTTACCAAGGAGGGTCACGGCTGATGGCCCCCGAGATGAATATGACGACATCGCAGGTTCCCGGCGACGCCATCCTCAAGGTCGAGCATCTGTCGATGAAGATCGGCGGACTGATGGCCATCAACGACTTCTCCTTCGAGGCCCGGTGCGGCGAGATTACCGCTCTGATAGGGCCGAACGGGGCGGGCAAGACCACCGTCTTCAACTGCATCACCGGTTTTTACAAGCCGACGATGGGCATGATCACCCTTCAGCAGAGGGATGGTACGCAGCACCTGCTGGAGCGGCTCAAGGACTTCGAGATTACCAAGTCGGCCAAGGTGGCGCGAACGTTCCAGAACATCCGGTTGTTCTCCGGTCTGACCGTCCTTGAAAACCTTCTCGTTGCCCAGCACAACGCGCTGATGAAGGCATCGGGCTATACCATTCTGGGTCTTCTCGGCCTGCCCGCCTATCGAGCCGCGGCGACTGCGGCGATCGAAAAGGCGCGGTACTGGCTGCAGAAGGCGGATCTCACCGATCGTGCCGACGACCCGGCAGGCGACCTGCCTTACGGCGCCCAGAGACGGCTCGAAATCGCCCGGGCCATGTGTACGGGTCCGGAGCTGCTATGCCTCGACGAGCCGGCAGCCGGCCTCAATCCGCGTGAATCGGCAGCGCTCAACACGCTGCTTCATTCCATCCGCGACGAAGGTGTTTCGATCCTGCTGATCGAGCACGACATGTCGGTGGTCATGGAGATTTCCGATCACGGGGTGGTGCTGTAATACGGACAGAAGATCTCCGACGGTACACCGGAGCATGTGAAGAACGACCCCAAGGTGATTGCCGCCTATCTGGGTGTCGAGGATGACGAAGTTGAAGAGATCGAAGAACAACTCGACGAGGGGAGGGTCTGATGGCCGGTGAAACCCTCCTGAGAGTGCAAGGCGTCGAAACCTACTACGGCAATATCCGGGCTCTCGCCGGTGTCGACATCGAGGTCCAGCGCGGGGAAATCGTCAGCCTGATCGGTGCCAACGGCGCCGGCAAGTCGACGCTGATGATGACCATCTGCGGCAGTCCCCAGGCTCGGCATGGCCAGGTCATCTTCGAGGGCGAGGACATCACACGGATGCCCACCCATCTGATTGCCCGCAAGCGCATTGCTCAGTCACCCGAAGGGCGGCGCATCTTTCCGCGCATGACGGTGCTGGAAAATCTGCAGATGGGTGCCGGCCTCGACCAGCTCCGCTATTTCCAGGAAGACGTGGAGAAGATCTTCACGCTCTTTCCGCGACTGAAGGAGCGCCAGAGCCAACGAGGTGGCACGTTGTCGGGAGGGGAGCAGCAGATGCTCTCGATCGGACGCGCCCTCATGGCGAGGCCTAAGCTTCTGCTTCTGGACGAGCCGTCTCTCGGCCTGGCCCCGCTGATCGTCAGGGGGATCTTCGAGGCGATCAGGAAGCTCAACCAGGAGGAAGGACTGACGGTCTTTCTCGTGGAGCAGAACGCCTTTGCGGCGTTGAAGCTGTCGGACCGCGCCTACGTGATGGTCAACGGCCGCGTGACCATGAGTGGCAGTGGCCGGGAGCTGCTGGCCAATCCGGAAGTGCGGGCGGCCTATCTGGAAGGTGGGCGGCACTGACCGCGCCAGTCGGGAGAGTTTGACATGCAAGGACTTTTCTTCGAGAGCGATACCGGCGTGCGCTACGTTCTTCGCCTTCTCGTGGTGCTGATCGGTTTCTGGACCGCCTGGCGCACAGGCAAGGCGGTGGCAGAGGGGTGGAGCGATATCGGGACGGTGGTGATCTACACCCTCCTGCTCGGCATCGTCATGCGTTTCCTGCACTACGCGCTCTTCCAGGGGCCGTTTATCAGTGCTCCGTTATATGTGCTGGACGTGTTGTTGCTGCTGGTATTCTCGGTGGCTGGATTCCGCATGCGGCGCACACGCCAGATGGTCCAGAACTATTACTGGCTGTACGAACCAACCTCTGCTTTCTCATGGAAGAAGAAAGATTGACAGCCGGAATAAACTGCCCTCAGATCGGATAGGGTCGGCCTGAGGGAAATAACCAGAGTGGAACAATCTCCGGCACAATCATGGTGGGTATTGTGCTGGCGTCTTAAACTGAACCCGCTTCAAAAACTGGGAGTAAATCAATGAAGAAGTCTCTTCTTTCTGCTGTTGCGCTGACCGCAATGGTCGCTTTCAGCGGCAATGCCTGGGCCGATATCCTGGTCGGCGTGGGCGGCCCGTTCACCGGCCCCAACGCAGCCTTCGGCGCGCAGCTGCAGAAGGGCGCCGAGCAGGCGGCAGCTGACATCAATGCGGCTGGCGGCATCAACGGCGAGCAGATCAAGATCGTCCTCGGCGACGACGTCTCCGACGCCAAGCAGGGTGTTTCGGTTGCCAACAAGTTCGTAGCAGACGGCGTGAAGTTCGTTGTCGGCCACTTCAACTCCGGCGTCTCGATCCCGGCATCGGAAGTCTATGCCGAGAACGGCATCATCCAGGTTACGCCGGCCTCCACCAACCCGACGTTCACCGAACGGGATCTGTGGAACACGTTCCGCACCTGTGGCCGCGACGACCAGCAGGGTGGCGTTGCCGGCAAGTACATCGCCGACAACTTCAAGGACGGCAAGATTGCCGTGATCCACGACAAGACCCCCTACGGCCAGGGCCTCGCTGACGAGACGAAGAAGGCGATGAACGAGGCGGGTCTCAAGGAAGTCCTATATGAAGGCGTGACACCGGGCGACAAGGATTACTCAGCCCTCGTCGCAAAGATGAAGGAAGCGGGCGTGACGCTCGTCTACTTCGGCGGGCTCCATACCGAAGCCGGTCTCATCATGCGCCAGATGAAGGATCAGGGCGTCACCGCGCCGCTGATGTCGGGCGACGGCATTGTTTCGAACGAGCTTGCTTCCATCGCCGGTGACGCCGTCGACGGAACGCTGATGACCTTTGCTCCCGATCCGCGCAAGAACCCGGCTGCCCAGGAACTCGTCGAGAAATTCCGCAAGTCCGGCTTCGAGCCCGAAGCCTACACGCTGTACGCCTATGCCGCTTTGCAGATCATCGCCGACGCTGCCAAGAAGGCCGGCTCGACCGAGGGCGAAGCCGTTGCGGAAACGATGAAGTCATCGGGTCCCTGGAAGACCGCGATCGGCGAAATAGGCTTTGACGAAAAGGGTGACATCACCCGTCCCGACTACGTCATGTACAAGTGGGGCAAGGGCGCGGACGGCAAGTACACCTATACCGAAATGTGAAGGTGTTGCGGCAAGCCGCATCGACGAGATCTCGAAGAGCCCGCCCTGCGGGCTCTTCTGCTTTTGATGCCCGGGCTGCGGCTGGCTACCTACGGCGTCATCGGCTCTCCTCACCGGAGGTCGCGATTAGGACGAGGCGTTCCAAGCCCCGTCAGGCGGAACGCTCTTCGCTGTGCAGGACGTGAGCCGCCTTGACGGCTGCGGAGGCGCGGTTCTCGACCCCCAGTTTGACGTAGATCTGTTCCAGATGCTTGTTCACGGTGCGTGACGAGAGCCCCAGGATCTCGCCGATGTCACGGTTGGACTTGCCCTTGGCAATCCACAGCAAGACCTCGGACTCCCTCGGCGTCAGCGGAAAATGGTGACGCAGCACCTGATCGTCGGGGCGCCTGTTTGCGGCCGTCAGCCGGAACAGATACTCATCTGCCCCAATGGCACCAAGGAAGCTGAGCAGCAGGTTTGCCTCGCCCGACGCCGTCACCGAGAAGGCGGCATCCCGGGGGAACCCCGGCTTGTCACGTTCCCGCATCCAGTTGCCGATGCGGGCAGCAACGACGTCGAGGCCCTCGTCACTTCCGGCGGCGGCATTGATGAGGCGGGTCGCCTGGGGCGTGGACCAGCGAATGGAGCCATTCGTCCCGACCGCAAGCAGATGACGACCCGCGGCATCAAGGGCGACCCGCGCGCTCTGGGCGGAGCGGGCGTTGGACAGATGGACGCGGATCCGGGCACGCAGTTCATCGATGTCGATCGGCTTTGTCAGATAGTCGACACCTCCGGAGTCCAGCGCATTCACAACGTGTTCCGTGTCGGTCAAACCCGTCATGAAGATCACGGGTACCTGAGCTACCGCACCATTGCTCTTGAGGCGCCGGCAGGTTTCAAATCCATCCATGCCCGGCATGACGGCATCCAGCAGGATCATGTCCGGCGTGATGCGTTCAGCAATGTTGAGAGCGGCCTGGCCGGAAGTGGCGATCAGCACTGAAAACCCGGAACTTTCAAGTGTCTCGGTAAGGAATCCAAGAGCGTCCGGGCTGTCGTCCACCAGGAGGACGATGTCACGCGGCAGGGCCGTTTCAGCCATCGTTCGTCTCTCCCGCCTCAAGCGCCATCAGAAAGTTCATGTATCCGGCAAGATCGAAGGCCTGCACATAGGTGCTCACCTTGCTGGCGAAGGCCCGGTTCGCGTCGTCATTGGCCAGGTCCGCGAGTTTCGCCTCTATGCCGCGCACGTAGCCGATTTCTCCCAAGCGCAACAGGTCCTGTAGGTGACTTGTCCCCGGACTCTTGATCGCGGGCTCGGGGCCGCCGGGCAGGGGTGGCGGCGTGTCGTTCTCGTAGACCCAGACAAGGCCGAGATGGGCCGCGAGCTTGTCGGCAAGCTGGCGGATATCGATCGGTTTGGCCACGGTGTCGTTGTGCCCGTCTGTATCGGCATTCAATCCGGACCAGTCGCCGATATTGGCCGACAACATGATGATCGGGGCAGCCTCTCCCATCTCGCGCAGCCTCGTCACCAATTGCCAGCCGCTCATGCCGGGCATCGAGATGTCGATCAAAAACAGGTCGGGGGAAATGCCTTCGATCAGTGTCAGGCAATCGGGTCCGCTGTTGGCAGTCAGGACAACAAAATCCAAAGGCACCAGCACTTCGCGCATCAGATCCCGATGGTCCTCATTGTCGTCGACGACGACGATGGTGCGGCGCGGGCCGGTGTAGGAAACGATCTTCTTCTCCAACGCGGGTGTGGTGTTGGGCCTCTCGACGGCGGACAGCATCAGGCGGACCCGGAATGTCGTTCCTTCCCCCCTTCTGCTGGTGACCGAGATTTCGCCACCCAGGGTGTTGGTCAGGAGCTGTGTGATGGTGAGACCGAGGCCGAGCCCGGGCATCGGCCTTGCACCGTCCGCCTCGCCACGCTGGAACGGCTCGTAGATGCGAGGAAGTTCCTTTTCGCCGATGCCTCTTCCGGTATCGGAAACGATGAAGGTTGCCACCTGATTACGGTACTCGGTGCTGAAACGGACCACGCCCTCATCGGTGAACTTGACCGCGTTGGACAGCAGGTTGACGAGGATCTGGCGCAGACGCTTCTCGTCGGTGCGCACATAGCGAGGCAGGGAGTGAGCCCGTTCATGCTCGAAAACCAGCCTTTTCGCCTGCGCCTGCAGGCTGAACATCTCGACGATCTGGTCGAGAAAATCCTGGATGTTGATCTCGTTCGAGTAGACCTGCAACCGTCCCGCCTCGATCTTGGAGATGTCCAGCAGGCCGTCGATCAGGCCGGACAGATGGTCGGCCGAACGTTTGATGACCTTGATCGCCGACTGGCGGGCAGGGGGAATGGTCTCGTCTCTTTCGAGGATCTGCGCATAACCGAGAACGGCATTGAGAGGCGTGCGCAGCTCATGGGACAGGCCGACCACGTAGCGGCTCTTGGCGCGGTTGGCCGCCTCTGCGGTATCCTTGGCCTCCTGGAGGGCTGCGTCGGTCTTCCTGTGCGCAGCGATCTCCCTGAGAAGCAGCGTATTCTGGCGGGACGATTCTTCTTCCGCCACCATCCTGCTGTCGTGGGCGAGCACGTAGAACCAGGAAACGATGCCGGCGATAATCGCAAAGACGAAAAAGACGATCAGCACCGTCCCGTAGATGATGTCGGCATTGGCAGGAGCAGCGGTGCCGGCCTGATGAGCGATCATCCCCAGTATCACGCCGATGAACGATATCGAGACCGCCGCTATGATACCGTACCGGCCCAGTCGGGTGGTGAGCCGCGCGATCACGCTCTCCGGAAGGAATGTCCGGGCAACTGCTCCGGCCTGCGCGTTCAGTCGAGCATTCGGCTTGCACATGTCGTGGCATCGGCTGTCGAGCGAGCAGCAGAGAGAACAGATGGGTGCCGCATAAGCCGGGCACCAGGCCATGTCTTCATGCTCGAAGGGATGTTCGCAGATGGAGCAGGTGATCGAACCTTGGCGCTTCCAGCTCCGACGGGGCTTGCGCGCCAGGTAGAACTTCCCGCCTGTCGCAAAAGCCAGCAGCGGCGAGATTATGAAGGCGACCAGCGTCACATAGGTCGCAAGCGACGCCATCAACTGTCCGAACAGACCGAAGTGGGCCGCCAGAGCCAAGCCCGCCGAACCGAAGAGGGAGCCCAGGCCAACTGGATTGACGTCATAGAGGTGAGCCATGTCTCTT
>JAEYTV010000289.1 GCA_023433855.1 Pseudomonadota bacterium
GCTCTCGCCTATGCGGTCCTCGTTCGACAATGGGGCCTTGATCTGGAGAGGCTTCGCGACGAGTTCGCGGATGACCGCCATGCCCCGCCGCCGCTGACCGATGCCCATCTGCGGGCACTTTCCACCCGGGATCTCTCGGATGCGCCGCTTCATGTGCAGGGCGACATTCCCGATTGGATCCAGCCCTCCTTTGAGGCGAATTTCGGCGAGGCCTGGCTTTCGGAAGCAAAGGCGCTGGCCGGCCGGCCTAGCCTCGACCTGCGGGTCAATACGCTCAAGGCGACACGCGACAAGGTGATCAAGGCACTTGAACGTTCCGCGCCGAAGCCCACGCGCATTGCGAGGAACGGTATCCGCATTGCCGCCGGCGAGGCCGCGTCGAGGCTTCCGAATGTCACCGCCGAACTGGCTTTCCAGAAGGGCTGGTTCGAGGTGCAGGACGAGGGTTCGCAGATCGTTGCAGACCTGATCCAGCCTGGCGAACACGATCAGGTCCTAGACTATTGTGCCGGCGGCGGCGGAAAGACCCTCGCCCTTGCCGCAGCGATGCATAACCGTGGCCAGATCCACGCCTATGACGCCGACCGCAAGCGGCTTTCCCCGATCATCGAGCGTTTGCGGCGGGCCGGCACCCGCAATGTACAGGTCCACGACGACGCCCGGCAGTTGGAGCCGCTGAAAGGCAGGCTCGACGCCGTACTGGTCGATGCACCCTGCACCGGCACCGGCACCTGGCGCCGTCGGCCGGATACGAAATGGCGCCTGACGCCCAAGAACCTGGAAGAACGCCTCACCCAGCAGCAGGAGGCCCTGGCGGCAGCAGCAGCCTTCGTGAAACCGGGTGGCGCTCTGGTTTATGTGACATGCTCCGTGTTGCCGGAGGAAAACACGGAGCAGATCAGCCGCTTTTGCGCAGAAAACCCGGACTTCTCCGTCAGTCCTGCTCTCGATTCGTGGCATCGGATCTTCGGGGAGGATGTTCCCGAAGCCCGCTCTCACGACCGGCTCACGGTGACGCTGACACCCGAAAGTACCGGAACGGATGGCTTCTTCTTCTGCCGGATGCAACGCAAGGCTTAAGGACGCCTTGATGCTTCGGACAGATTGAAATCATTCTAAACAAGAGTGTTTGACACCAGTTTTCATTTGCGCAATGTAACTCCGAGGGGCAGCACGCCGTGAAGGAGAGCGCCATGATCCGCAAGACCGTTTTCGGCACCGCTGTGGCGCTTCTGGCCACGTCCGGCGCATTGACGATGACATCTGCGCGAGCCGACGACGACGCCGCGGCGGTGGTCAAGCATTATGCCGAACTTGCGCATGCCAAATACGAGGACTCGCTCAAGACTGCGCGGACCCTCGACAAGGCGATCGATGCCTTCCTCGCCGGCCCGTCGCAGGAGACTCTCGATGCGGCCAAGGGTGCCTGGATCGCTGCACGCGTTCCCTACCAGCAAACCGAGGTCTACCGCTTCGGCAATCCCATCGTTGACGAGTGGGAAGGCAAGGTGAACGCCTGGCCGCTGGACGAAGGCCTCATCGACTATGTCGACTCATCCTACGGCACGGAAAGCGACGGAAACGAACTCTATACCGCCAACGTGATCGCCAATCCGAAGATGAAGATTAATGGCGAGGAGTTCGACGCCTCCAGCATCACGCCCGAAACTCTTCGCGGGCTGCACGAAGCCGGCGAGATCGAGGCAAACGTTGCGACGGGCTATCACGCGATCGAATTTCTCCTATGGGGACAGGACGTGAATGGCACCGGGCCAGGAGCCGGGAAACGTCCCTTTACCGACTACGGCAGGGCCAACTGCACCCATGGCAACTGCGACCGCCGGGCTGCCTATCTCAAGGCGGCATCAACGCTGCTCATCACTGATCTCGAAGACATGGTGAAGGCCTGGGCGCCCGAAGGAGAAGCGGCGAAGAACGTTACGACGGACCCGGAGACCGGGCTGACAGCGATCCTGACGGGGATGGGATCCCTCTCCTACGGAGAGCTCGCCGGCGAACGCATGAAGCTCGGCCTGCTTCTGCACGATCCGGAGGAAGAGCATGATTGCTTCTCCGACAATACCTATGCGTCGCACCTCAACGATGCCATCGGCATCCGATCGGCCTATACCGGCGAATACACCCGCATGGACGGCACCAAGCTGACCGGCCCGTCGCTGTCTGGCCTGGTGGCAGCCAAGGATGGTGCGCTCGACAGTGAAATGAAGAGCAAGCTCGATTCCACCCTTTTGGCCATGAATGCGATGGCCGACCGCGCCCAGAAGGTCGAAGCCTATGACCAGATGATCGGAGAGGGCAACTCGGTGGGGAACGCGGTCGTCCAGAAAGCGATCGACGGCCTGATCGACCAGACCAGGACCATCGAACGCGTCATTGCGTCCCTGGATCTCGGCAAGATCGAGCTCGAAGGTTCCGACAGCCTCGATAATCCTGACGCCGTCTTCCAATGATCTCGTAAAGGCGAGCCGCCCCGATCGCGCGGCCCGATACGCCATGAGCGCACCGAAAGCTCTGCTCTGCCTGCTTCCTGCTGTTTCGGGAGTGCTGCTTCTTGCGCCGTTCCTTGCCATGAGTGGCGAGGCGAACCTGCCGACGACGCGGGTGGATCTCAGCGCCAAAGATAGCAAACGCGTCCAGAGCGTCACGCGACCGACGACCGACTTTGCAAAACCCGAGCAGTTCGAGACGATGGCGGGCGGTGCAGCGACCACCAGGGCGCTCGTCAACGGCGATGCCTTCTCCCACTTCTCCGCAAATCTCAGGTTTGACGAGGAAGAGAAGTTCAAGCTCGGCAACGCCCTCTTCCGCAAGCTGTGGGTATCTTCCCCGTCGTCGACGCAGGCTTCGGACGGCTTGGGACCGCTTTTCAATGCCCGCGCCTGCCAGAGTTGCCATCTGAAGGATGGTCGCGGCCATCCACCTGAGGGCTCCGATGATGCAACGTCGATGTTCCTGCGGCTCGCCCGCCCGGCCCGGACCGACACGGAGCGCGAGGCCATTGCCGATTACCGGAAGCTCAACTTCCCCGATGCGGTCTATGGTGAACAGTTGCAGGACCTTGCGGTCCCTGGCCTCGATGCGGAAGGAAAGATGCAGATCTCCTACCAGGAGATGCCGGTTACCCTGGCCGACGGCGAGGTGGTGCATCTGCGCAAGCCGACTTATTCCGTTGCCGGCCTTCGCTACGGTGCGCTCGAGGGCGACGTGACCGTGTCACCCCGCATTGCTCCGCCGATGATCGGCATGGGGCTCATAGAAGCGATCCATGAGGCAGACATTCTCGCCAGGGCCGATCCCGAGGACAGCGACGGCGACGGCATCTCCGGCAAAGCTGCACTCGTGCGCGATCACCGGACGGGAGTGCTGAGGATTGGCCGCTTCGGCTTCAAGGCACAGAATGCCTCGGTCCGTGATCAAAGCTCATCCGCCTTTGCCGGCGATCTCGGCCTCTCCACCCCGGATGACCCCTTCGACCATGGCGACTGCACCAAGGCGCAAGCGAAGTGCCTGATGCTGCCCACGGGCGTGCAGCAGCGGCTTGGTCCCGTGGAGGCACCGGACCCGGTGCTGGAACTGGTGACATTCTACTCGGAGAACCTGGCGGTACCGGCGCGGCGCGACACTGGCGATCCTATGGTGCTCAAAGGCAAGCAACTCTTCTACCAGGCCGGCTGCGTTTCCTGCCACGCGCCGAAATTCGTCACCCGGCGAGACGCCGGCAACAAGGCACATGCCTTCCAGCTCATCTGGCCTTATTCCGATTTCCTGCTGCACGACATGGGAGAGGGCCTTGCCGATGGGCAGGCAGTCGGTGTCGCCGACGGTCGGGAATGGCGCACCCAGCCTCTCTGGGGGATAGGCCTCACGGAGACGGTCAACGGCCACACATTTTTCCTGCATGACGGTCGGGCTCGCAACCTCACCGAGGCCGTTCTCTGGCATGGAGGAGAAGCGCAGGCTGCCCGCGACGCGTTTGCCTCTCTTTCCAAGGCCGACAGGTCGGCGCTTATCACGTTCCTGGAGTCTCTCTGATGCGCACGATCCTCATCGCCGGCCTGATCGCCCTGCTGCCGCCGGCCGTTCTTGCCCAGGAAACCATGCCGGCACCGTCCGTCGTCTTGCCCGGGACCGATGTTACGCGCGTCATGGCGGCGGCCGTCGACGGCTTCGTCCGCCCGGGCTACGAAGCGTTCGCCCAGTCGGCCGATGACGTCGCCCGAGTGACGAAGACGCTTTGCGAAACGCCCTCGGAGGCCAACCTTGCGGCGGCGCGAGCCGCTTTCCGGGGGACCGTCCAGGCGTGGGGGAAGATCGAGATCGTCCGCACCGGTCCCATCATCGAGCAGAACCGCTTTGAACGGATCCTGTTTTATCCCGACCGCAAGGGCACCGGGCTGCGACAGGTACAGGCGGTCCTTGCCAAATCGGACGAAACGGCCACCGATCCGGCCACGCTTGCAACCAAGAGCGTCGCCACGCAAGGGCTCGGGGCACTCGAATATCTGCTGTTCGGTGACGGATCGGAGCGGCTGTCAACGGATCGGGCGAGTTTCCGTTGCCGCTACGCTGCAGCCGTTGCCGACAACGTCGCCGCGGTGGCGCGGGAGGTTTCGGCAATCTGGGAAGTACCCGAGGGAACCCAGAAGGGGTGGAAACATCCGGGGCCGGACAATCCGGTGTTCCGCACGGGTGGTGAAGCGATCACCGCCCTGCTCGGCATCCTGGTCCACGGGGCGGAGGCCGTTCGCGATCAGCGCATCGAGACCTTCTACAAGGGTGAAGACAAGGCGAAATTCCCGCGACAGGCCCTTTTCTGGCGCTCGAAGAGCACGTGGATCAGCATCGCAAGCAACCTGGAAGGCCTGTCCACGCTGCTTGAAACATCCGGCATGGTCGAGCTTTTGCAACCGAAGGACCGTCCGCTGGTCGGGGCCGTGCAGAGGAAACTGAGATCAATGATCGAGCAAGCTTCGGCCGTGACAACGGATATCGAGAAGGCTGTCGAGGAACCGCGGGAGCGCCAGAAGCTCGATACGCTGCTGGCGGACGGTAAGGATGTGATCACCCGGCTGAACGAGGGCTACGGCGCTGCTATCGGGCTTTCGTCAGGGTTCTCATTCGCCGACGGAGATTAGACCTGTGGCTTGGAACGGCCAGCTGGTTGACCGGAGGGGCTTCCTGAGGGCGGCCGGCATCGCTTTCACGACTGGCCTCTCACCACGCTCCCTTATCGCGCTGGAACGCACGGACGCGGTATATGCATCCGGTTTTCGCAGTCCGGACGGCTCCTTCGGCATTGCGACCGTCTCGGAACGGGGCGAGATCATCGATCGGGTCGCCTTGCCGGCACGCGCCCATGGCGTTGCCCACAGCGGCGCCAGCGGACGGACAGTCGCCTTTGCCCGCCGACCGGGCACCTTCGCAATGATCCTTGATCCGTCTGGGCAATCGGAGCCGATCGTCATCACCTCGCCGCATGGGCGGCACTTCTACGGGCATGGGCATTTTTCTCCCGACGGCCGGCTGCTCTATGCGACGGAGAACGATTTCGACCGCAATCGCGGCGTGATAGGCGTCTACGATGGGTTCGACGGCTTCCGCCGTATCGGCGAGTTCGATGCCCATGGTATCGGCCCACACGACATGGCGGTGTCCGACGACGGCCGGCTGCTGGTGATCGCCAATGGCGGCATCGAGACCCATCCGGATTTTGGCCGTGCCAAACTCAATCTTGACCGCATGGAGCCGTCGCTGGTGCTGCTTGACGCCCGGTCCGGCGCATTGATCGAAAGGCACAGGCTTTCCCCTTCCCTCAGCCAGCTTTCGACCCGGCACCTGGCGATTGCGGGGAATGGGCGCATCTGGTTCGCCTGCCAGTGGGAGGGGGCGCGCAATGCTCTTCCGCCGCTCGCCGGGTGGTTCGCCGAGGGCGAGGATCTCACCTTCGCCTCCTTGCCTGAGCAGACCACGGTGCGGCTCGGAAACTATGTGGGCGCGATTGCCGTCAATCGCCGCAGGGGGCTGGTAGGGCTCACCTCGCCGGTCGGTGGTGCAGCGGTCACACTCGATGCGAAGACCGGCGCTCTCGTCAAGGAGGATGTCGTGCGGGAGGCGGCGGGGGTCGCCTCGTCCCATGAAGGTTTCGCCGTGTCTTCCTACGACGGCGCCTTCAGCCATACCCGCAGCAGCGTCGCGTGGGACCAGCACATCACCCGGCTCGCGTGATCTTTAAAGAAGCGGGGGCAGCCCTATCTGCTGTCGCCATGAACAGAATTCTTGCTTACGTCATCTTCATTGGGAGCGTCGTCGCAATCGGGGCCCTGATCGGCATACTCAATATTCCCGGAGACTGGTACCAGTCGCTTCAAAAGCCGCCATTCAATCCTCCGAACTGGATCTTCGGTCCGGTCTGGACCACACTTTATGTTCTGATCGGCACGGCCGGCGCACGCACATGGATCGTCGATCGCCGTTCGCGCCGGATGACCCTCTGGGTGATCCAGATGGTGCTCAACTTCCTGTGGTCGCCGGCGTTCTTTGGGCTACAAAGCCCGTCGCTCGGGCTCGTGGTGATCATCCCCATGCTCATCACGATCCTTCTCTTCATCCGTGCCAGCTGGTCGGTTGATCCCATATCCGCGTTGCTTTTCCTGCCTTATCTCGCGTGGGTCTCCTTTGCCGCCCTGCTCAATCTTTCGATTGTCCTCCTGAATTGAGTTCATACGTCTCGCCCGCTTGCGGAAGCGGAGTGCGCATGCCACTTTCGCAGGTGCGAAAGGGGCAGTCATGATCAGCAGCGAGACAGACGATTTCAGAGAGCGGGTGCGCCGGAGTTTTGGCCGCCAGGGGGCCATGACGATGCTTGGTGCGGAACTCACGCGCGTCGAACCTGCGCTGGTGGAGATCGAACTGCCCTTCGATCCGAAACTCACCCAGCAGCATGGTTTTCTGCATGCGGGCGTGATCTCGGCAGCGCTCGATACCGCCTGCACCTATGCCGCCTACACCACCATTCCATCCGAGGTGTCGCTTCTGACCATCGAATTCAAGGTCAACCTGATGTCGCCCGGGCGAGGCGAACGCTTCCTCTTCAGGGGCGAGATCACCAAGCCTGGCTCCACCATCATCGTCGCCGACGGTCGTGCCTATGCGGTCGGCGATGGACCGGCAAAACTCATCGCATCCATGACCGGCACGATGATGGCGATGCGCGGCCGGCAGGATCTCGCCGGATGAACGGCGCCGTGGGCAGAGTTCCAGCAGGCGAGCCGCTCACGGTGGGCGCGAAGTCAATCCTGTTCGTGATGGCCGTGGATGCCGAGTATGGGCCGGCTCTCCGGTCCCGCATCAAGCCGCTGATGACCGGCGTCGGCCCGGTCGAGGCGGGCGTGGTGCTGTCCCCTGCCCTGACG
>JAEYTV010000108.1 GCA_023433855.1 Pseudomonadota bacterium
CTGGCCCGGCACGCGATACGAAGCCAAGGCGCGCAGGGAAGGGCGCTCGTCAGCCTACCTGACGTTCCAAAAGAAAGATCGTTGAGCAGAGTTAGTGAAGGCTGACGGTCTTCAGGTCGTCTTCAGCGGCCTTGAAGAAGGTGCTGGAGCGATTGTCGGTCAGAAGGATTGGAGTGCCATCCGCGCCGAAGAGGGCCCATAGATCAAGAGTGGGGTCGATATCCGGCGCTTCGGGGAAGCAGCGGGACACCTCGTCCGACCGCATCTTGCGAATATATCCGACCTCGCCAGTGCCCAGATGAGCAAGTTCGGACTCCGTCAAACGGGTATTCGCTTCTTTCAGGAGCATTTCAGCCTCCAGTATCAGGATGCAACGGCATTGGCGCCGTCGATCTACTCTGAGACGGAAATGTTAATTTTTCGCACCATTCGCTCCGTCTGGGGACGGATGAGGTCGATGGAGAGCAGCCCGCTGCGGAGAGACGCGCCGGAAACATGCATCCCGTCCGCAAGCACAAAAATGCGCTGGAACTGACGGGCCGCTATGCCGCGGTAGAGATAATCCCTTTCGCGCTGCTCGACCTGCCGGCCGCGGATGACGAGTTGATTTTCCTCCGTCACCACATCGAGCTCCTCTTCCGAAAAGCCGGCCACCGCAAGGGTGATCCGAAGCCGCTCAGGGTTCCCCGCGTCGGCGCGTATTCGTTCGATATTATAGGGAGGGTACCCGTCATTTGCCTTGGCGATGCGCTCCAGGGTTTTTTCCATGGCGTCGAAGCCCAGAAGTAGCGGGCTTGCGAATGGCGTGATCCGGTTCATCATTCAGTCCTTGCAACAAGCGACCTTGCTGACACCCGCAGATGCGGCGCGCCGTATCTTCATATGGTGAGGAGCAGCCATGCCTGCAAGACGGCCGATAGGTGAGCGAGTGGCAACTCGCAACGAAGCTCCTTGACAAGGTCGTATCGCCAAGTCGACAAGCGGGAGAAATGCTGGAGGCGTACACCATGGAACGCAAGAAAATCATCATCGATACGGACCCGGGACAGGATGACGCTGCCGCGATCATGATGGCCTTTGCGAGCTCTGCCGAGCTGGAGGTGCTTGGTCTGTGCGCGGTCGCCGGCAACGTTCCTCTCTCCCTTACGAGCCGAAACGTGGGGATCGTCTGCGAACTCTGCGACAGGCGCGATGCAGCTGTCTACGAGGGCGCCGAGAAGCCCATGGTGCGCCAGCAGGTCACTGCGGAACATGTTCACGGCCGGACGGGCCTCGACGGCGTGGTCTTGCCCGAACCGACCATGCCGGTGCGTCCGATGCACGCCGTGGATTTCATTATCGAGACGCTTCGCTCCGAGCCGGAGGGCACGGTCACGCTTTGCACACTGGGACCCCTCACCAATATTGCGCTGGCGTTGGAACGAGCGCCGGATATAGCGTCGCGGGTGAAGGAACTGGTGATGATGGGTGGCGGCTTCTTCGAGGGAGGTAACATCACGCCGGCTGCCGAGTTCAACATCTTCGTAGATCCCGAAGCCGCCAGGAACGTTTTCGCCTCAGGTATGCCGATCGTGATGATGCCACTCGACGTCACTCATCAGCTCCTCACGACGAAGGCACGTGTCGCGAGAATCGCCGAACTGGGAACTCGACCTGCGCAGGTCCTCGTGGACTGGCTTGCATTCTTCGAGCGGTTTGACGTCGAAAAATATGGCTCGGATGGCGGACCATTGCATGACCCTGCGGTGATAGCCTATCTCCTGAAGCCGGAGCTCTTTTCCGGCCGGACATGCAACGTCGAAATCGAGACGCAGTCACCTTTGACGGTCGGGATGACCGTGGTTGACTGGTGGCATGTCTCCGGTCGGAAACCGAACGCCAAAGTCATGCGCCACGTCGACGCCGATGGCTTTTTCGACCTTTTGACAGAAAGGGTCGGAAGGCTTGGGCAAGCGGCCCG
Source organism: Pseudomonadota bacterium (assembly GCA_023433855.1). GTDB lineage: Bacteria > Pseudomonadota > Alphaproteobacteria > Rhizobiales > Rhizobiaceae > Neorhizobium. The sequence continues at coordinate 1,961 of JAEYTV010000108.1, forward strand.
GCTTTGAACCGGAACGCGAGCTAGATCTTTTCATCGACGGCTTGCGCATCGGGTATCGATGGCTGCGCGCCGCGGACAAGGCAGGCGAGCGAGCCAGCGACAGCTGCTCGCCGGAGGGCCGTCTTAAGGTCGAGCCCCTGGTCGAGACTGGCAGCCAAGTATCCGCAGAAGGTGTCGCCCGCCCCGACGGTGTCGATCGGCGCGATCGCGAGGCCTTGCGTCGAATGGAAGTCACCGTCGCAGATCGCGACCGCACCATCCCGGCCGAGCGTCACCACGAGGGTCTGTCCTGTCCGCGAATAAAGTTTCGCCAGCGCCTCGCTACGCTCAGCAGCGTTCGAGATCGGCTGGTCGATGAGCAGTTCAAATTCGGTCTCGTTCGCGACGACGATATCCGCCATCTCCGCGAGCCGGACCGCATCCGCCGTAAGGGGAGCTGTGTTGACTATCGTTTTGATTCCCCGTGCGCGTGCGGCCCGCAGGGCCGTCTCGACCGCAGCTGCAGGGATCTCGAGCTGCATCATCAGGATATCCCCGATACCCATGGACGCGATGGCTTCTTCTGCCTGTACCGAGCTGACTGTCCCGTTCGCACCCGGTACGACGGCAATCATGTTCTCCCCTGTGGCGCCCACCAGGATCAAGGCTGTTCCCGTTGGCTCATCGACACGGGCAACGGCTGAGAGATCCACCCCAGCCTGATCGAGCAGTGAAAGCGCCGGGGTCGCGAAGCCATCCTGTCCGACGGCCCCGACCATCCGCACGGCACTGCCTGCCCGCGCCGCCGCAAGCGCCTGATTGGCTCCCTTGCCGCCTGCCGCCGTTGAGAAGCCTGATCCCGCGACGGTTTCTCCGGGCCCCGGAAGACGGTGGGTGGTTGCAATGAGATCCATGTTGATGGAGCCGAGGACAGTAATCATGGGAGCGCCTTGAACGGGAAAGATCGGGCCGGACACTGCCCGACACTGTTACTCCTCGTCAACCACCCTGAGTTTCAGGTGGCCGGTGCGGCTTTCTCCGATGTTTGTTGCAGCCGGATCAGCCTGGTTCCCATTTTCGGCGGAGACCTCCAGTTCGAGTGAACCGATTTTCGCGCCGCGCCGGTTGAGCTTCTCGCTCGAGACGAGGATCTGCTCGACATCCTTCTGAGCTGCAAGGAAATGGCCTTGGAGCTTGCGGGTGCGATCGTCGAGGCGCACCAGATCCTCCATCAGCAGCGCCACCTCGCCTTGGATGAGATGCGCCTGCTCGCGCATTCGCTGGTCTTTGAGGACAGCCTGTATGACCTGGATCGAGAGCATCAGCAGGGATGGGGACACGATGACCACACGGGCGCGCTGTGCCTTCTGCACCACGCCTTCGAAATGCTCGTGGATTTCGGCGAAGATGGACTCCGACGGAACGAACAGGAAGGCCATTTCCTGTGTTTCTCCGACCAGCAGGTATTTTTCGGCGATATCCTTGACGTGCACTTCCAGGTCCCGGCGGAATTGCTGTCCGGCGGCCCGCTTCGCTTCGGGGGCCGCAGCCTCGCGGAACGCGTTCCATGCCTCCAGGGGGAACTTCGCATCCACGACGAGGGGAGGAGCGCCGTTGGGCATCTTGATCATGCAGTCTGGACGGGTCCCATTGGAGAGCGGCGTCTGAAAGGAGTAGGCGCCCCGCGGCAGGCCATCTGTGATGATTGCCTCCATGCGCCCCTGGCCGAAGGCACCCCTCGTCTGTTTGTTGGAAAGAATGGCCTGCAGCCCCACGACGTCTTTTGCAAGTGTCTGGATATTGTTCTGGGCAGCATCGATGACCGCCAGTCGTTCCTGCAGCCTTCGGAGATTTTCGTGCGTTGAGCGGGTCTGCTCGGTGATGCTGGCTCCAATCCGGTGAGTCATGCCGTCGAGGCGCTGGCTTACCGCTTGGTTAAGCTCGGATTGCCTCGCGGAAAGGGTTTCGGCCATCACCGACAATCGGCCCTGCATCTCGTTTTGTGCGCGCAGGAGTTCTGCCAGCCGGGCTTCTGCTTCGCCCGCCTGAAGAATGGTGTCGTGCCTGCGTCGGGCATTTGCAAGGAGAAGAATGGCGGTGGCCAGCAGCAAGGCTGCTGCGACGGCGCCAAGGACGAATCCCTGTTGATTGGCCAGGAGGGCGACAATATACGCGGAAAGATCGTTCATCGCGGCAAACTATCAGAAATCCCTCACAAGGAAAGATCAAAACGTGAACATACGAGAGCTTGGTTCTGCGATTCCTGTTTCTTCTGAAAAAAACTTGGGTTAAGGGGAAACCATGACGATCAAGCCGCTTATCATTTTGCCCGACCCCGTCCTGCGCCAGGTTTCGAAGCCGATCGAGCAGGTTGACGCCGACATTCTGAAGCTCGCCGACGACATGCTCGAAACCATGTATGATGCGCCGGGAATAGGGCTCGCGGCGATCCAGATCGGGGTTCCTCGCCGCGTCCTGGTGGTGGATGTCTCCAAGGAGGGCGAAGACAAGAACCCGCAGGTGTTCATCAACCCCGAGATCGTCCGGTCGTCCGACGAACGCTCCGTCTACGAGGAAGGCTGCCTGTCCATCCCGGAATACTATGCCGAGGTGGAACGTCCGGCTGCTGTGACCGTGCGCCATATCGGGCGGGATGGTCAGGAACATGTGATCGAGGCTGATGGCCTGCTCGCGACCTGCCTGCAGCACGAGATCGACCACCTGAACGGTGTCCTGTTCATCGACCACATCTCCCGCCTCAAACGAGAGATGGTCATCAAGAAATTCACCAAGGCTGCCAGGGGCAAGGCCGTCTGATCTGCTCCGGGCCTGCATGTGAGGCACGTGAAAGGGCGAGATAGGGATGTCTCTTCGCATCATCTTCATGGGCACGCCGGAGTTCTCGGTGCCGACGCTGCGGGCGTTGAAGGACGCCGGGCATGAGATCGTCTGCGTCTATACCCAGCCGCCGCGGCCGGCCGGCCGCCGGGGCCTGGAGCTTGTCAAGTCCCCGGTTCATCAGGCTGCGGAGATCCTCGGTATTCCGGTACTGACGCCGCAGAGCCTCAAGGATCGCGAGGCCCAGGAAGCGTTTCGTGCTTGGAGGGCCGATGTGGCAGTGGTCGTTGCCTACGGTCTGTTGCTACCCGGGGCAATCCTGACGGGTACGCGGCTCGGCTGCTACAATGGTCATGCCTCCCTTCTGCCGCGCTGGCGCGGTGCCGCTCCGATCCAGCGGGCGATCATGGCGGGTGACAGGAAAACCGGCATGATGGTGATGAAGATGGAGGCAGGGCTGGATACAGGGCCGGTTGCTCTTACGCGGGAGGTTGATATTGGCGACAACTCCACGGCAGGCGAACTGCACGACACGCTGATGCTGACGGGGGCCCGGGCGATGGTCGATGCGATGGCGAAGCTGGAGGCAGACGACCTGCCGCTTACGCCGCAGCCAGCAGATGGGGTCCTCTATGCGGCCAAGATCGACAAGGCCGAAACTCGCATCGATTTTTCCAGACCTGCGCATGACGTTCACAACCACATTCGCGGCCTCTCCCCTTTCCCGGGCGCATGGTTCGAGATGAAGATCAATGGCAAGGCGGAACGGGTGAAGGTTCTGGCCTCGGAGTTGGCGCAGGCGAGCGGAGATCCGGGCGTTGTCATCGACGCCGCGCTGACTGTCGCCTGCGCAGATGGTGCCGTGAGGCTGCTCAAGCTGCAGAAGGCGGGCGGGAAACCGCTCCCGGCAGTCGAATTCCTGAGGGGAAACCCGGTGCCGCCCGCTACGAGGCTGGCCTGATGCATCGTTACCGCATGACGGTCGAATATGATGGCACCTCCTATGTCGGGTGGCAGATGCAGGAGAACGGCCATTCGGTGCAGGCGGCACTTCAGGCTGGCATCCTCTCCCTGACCGGCGAGACCGTGTCGATCTGGGGAGCAGGGCGAACGGACTCCGGCGTGCATGCTATGGGTCAGGTTATCCACGCGGATCTGTCGCGCCAATGGAAAGCCTACACCCTGCGCAATGCTCTCAATGCCCATCTGGCCATGGCCGGGGAAAGGGTCTCCGTCCTGGATGTCAGGGAAGTCGACGAGACATTCGATGCCCGTTTCTCGGCAATCCGCCGCCACTACCTCTATCGGATCGTCAATCGGCCTTCTCCTCTGGCGCTTGAGGCGAAGCGCGCCTGGTGGGTTCCCAGGACACTGGACCACGAGGCCATGCATGCGGCGGCGCAGACCCTGGTCGGCCACCATGATTTCACGACCTTCCGGTCTGCTCATTGTCAGGCGACGAGCCCAATGCGAACCCTGGACCGGCTGGATGTCACCCGTCGCGGCGAGGTGATCGAGATCCGCGCGACCGCGCAGAGCTTCCTGCACAACCAGATCCGCTCCTTTGCCGGAACGCTGAAGCTTGCAGGTGACGGCAAGATGACGCCCGCTGGCGTACGGGCCGCGCTGGACGCCCGCAACCGCGCCGCC
>JAEYTV010000127.1 GCA_023433855.1 Pseudomonadota bacterium
GCGGTGACGTGATCAGCCTTTGACGTCTGAGGAAATCATCACGGCTCCGGTCAGCGGCTTCTGGAAGATCAGGCACGCGAGGCGACGGAACTGAGGCGACACATCTTTCCCCGGACGATGCAGTGCGGGCAGCCAAAGGTCGGAACCCTTGGAGTCGGACAGTCGCCGCGACGCTTCTCGGACAGGGCTCGCCGCGAGTGGACTCGTATCGCGATCAGGTTTGGGCGAGGATAGCACGCCACGATCAGGTCAAAGATGCCATGGTAAGCTCACACGATCCTCTCCTCCAGCCATTCAGGTTGAAACATCTGGTGCTCAAGAACCGGATCATGTCGACGGCACACGAGCCCGCTTATTCAGACGACGGTATGCCGAAGGATCGTTACCGCCTCTATCACCTGGAGAAGGCGAAGGGCGGCATTGCGCTCACCATGACGGCGGGATCGGCGGTTGTCTCTGCCGACAGTCCGCCTGCCTTCGGGAACCTGCAGGCCTATCGCGACGAGATCGTTCCCTGGCTCAAACGTCTGGCGGACGACTGCCACGAACACGGCACCGCAGTCATGATCCAGCTGACGCATCTGGGCCGGCGGACAGGATGGAACAGAGGTGAATGGCTGCCGGTGGTGGCGCCCTCGTCCATCCGCGAACCTGCCCACCGCGCCTTCCCGAAGGAAGCGGAGGATTGGGACATCGAGCGCATTATCTCCGACTACGCGGCTGCGGCACAACGAATGCAGGCAGCGGGGCTCGATGGGATCGAGTTCGAAGCCTACGGGCATCTGATGGATCAGTTCTGGTCTCCCGCGACGAACCGGCGCGAGGACGAATTTGCCGGATCGCTCGACAATCGCATGCGCTTCACGAATATGGTGATCGAAGCGGTCCGCCGCGCCGTTGGCTCCGATTTCATCGTGGGGATCCGCATGGTGGCCGACGAGGATTGGGAAAAGGGTCTGTCGCGCGAGGAGGGCCTCGAGATCGCCCGGCGCCTTGCGGGATCCGGCAAGATCGACTTCCTCAACGTGATTCGTGGCCACATCGACCACGATGCCGCATTGAACGAAGTCATCCCCATCCAGGGCATGCGCGCGTCTCCGCATCTCGATTTTGCGGGCGAGGTGCGGGAGGCGACGAGATTTCCCGTGTTCCATGCCGCGCGCATCGCCGACGTTGCTACCGCCCGCCATGCGATCGCCGAAGGCAAGCTCGACATGGTGGGCATGACCCGCGCCCATATCGCCGACCCGCATATCGCCAGGAAGGTCGCCGAGGGGAGGGAGGCGCGGATCCGCCCCTGCGTCGGGGCTACCTATTGTCTCGACCGGATATATGAAGGTGGCGAGGCGCTGTGCATCCATAACGCAGCGACCGGTCGGGAAGCGGAGGTGCCGCACGAGACCGGCAAAGCATCCGTCGCACGCAACGCCGTTGTCGTCGGAGCGGGGCCTGCCGGCCTTGAGGCGGCGCGCGTCCTTGCCGAGCGGGGTCACAAGGTGGTCGTTCTGGAAGCGGCCGGCGAGGCCGGCGGCCAGATCAATCTTCTCGTGCGCAATCCGCGTCGGCGGGAAATGATCGGCATCGTCGACTGGCGGCTGTCGGAACTGGATCGTCTCGGTGTTGAAATCCGCTACGACACCTATGCTGAGGTTGAGGATGTCACGAACCTCAATCCCGATCTCGTCGTCGTTGCGACCGGTGGAGTAGCCCAACCGCCGCCTTTGGCAACTGGCGACGAACTCGTCACCTCCAGTTGGGACATCCTTGCCGGGGCTGTGAAGCCGGTAAGTCCCGTTCTGCTGTTCGACGACAATGGCGGCCATCCCGGTATGAACGCCGCAGAAGTGATCGCGGCCGCAGGCATCGAACTGGAGGTCGTGTCTCCGGAACGTTTCTTCGCCCCCGAAATGGGGGGCATGAACCATGTTCCTTACGCACGTGTTTTTGCGGAAAAGGACGTGCGGGTGACGATCAATACCAGGCTGGTGTCCGTGAGGCGTGACGGCAACGAACTGGTGGCGGTTCTTGCGTCGGACTTCTCCGGCGCTGCCGTCCGGGAACGGCGGGTCGCGCAGGTGGTGGTCGAACACGGAACGGCGGCCAATGCGGATCTGTATCTGGCGCTGAAACCACTATCGAGGAACCTTGGAGCTGTAGACTACAAGGCGCTGGCCTCGCGGCAGCCTTACCTTCCCCTGAAGCGTCCGGGCTCCGCCTTTGACCTCATTCGGATCGGAGATGCGGTCGCCAGCCGCAATATCCACGCGGCGATCTATGACGCACTTCGCTTCTGTTCTCTTCTGTAAGCTAAAACAAGGGCGCCGCACTTGCGTGGGCGCCCTTTCCTTGGTGGCGACGTGTCACCCGTTCCAGGCTCTTACTCTGCAGGAGCCGTCGACGGGCTAGTGGCGCCGCCGGTAGCCGGGGGCGGGGTGTCAGTGGACGACGTGGTCGTCTGGTCCATTTCCGCCTTCTTGTCTGCAAGGGTCTTGAACTCTGGAGCCGCCTGCAGGGTTTCCACGGTCTCGGTTGTGGTCAGCCGGACCTCGTTGTTGTTCTCGGCGTCACGCGTCATGGTGATCTTGTCCATCGGAACCGCGACATCTTTTTCGCCGATGCCGAGGAAGCCGCCGACCCCAACGATGGCAGCGACGATGCCGCCATTCTCTTCAAGAATGAGGTCGTTCACATCACCGATGCTCTTGTCTTCATTGTTGTAGATCGGCTTGCCGATATAGTCGTTTGCGCTGATCTGGGTTTCAGCCAGTTCGGTCAGATAGCTGCCGGAAGCTGCCGCAGAATCGCCAGAGGCACTCGGTGCGGTGGTAGCACCGCTCGCGGCCGGATCGGACGGAGCCGCAGGTGTTGCAGGGGCGGGGGTAGCAGACGGTGCCGGCTGCGTCTGTGCCAGCACGGGTGCAGCGGCCGTTGATGCCAAGAGAACCGCAGCGGCCAACGTGTTTAGGGTCTTCTTCATAATGATCCTTCCTCTAACGTTTCTCTGATTGACCCGCGTGAGACCGATGTCGGCCTTGCGCGGGCTCAAAGGGGAAATGTGATGAGGGCAGAATGGTTCCAGGATAATACGAGGGAATTTCCCCACCCGCGGGATCATTCGCGCGGCAGGGGTGCGGATCCCCCCGCTACAGCCGATAGCTGGGTTCCGGTTCGCAGCGAAGGTTGACGGCAATCTCGAACAGGGCCCCCGCCAGCGGGTCTGCCGTGCGCCCGGCGTCATCGAGCCCGTCCCATGCAGAGGTTACTGCAAGCCGGCCGTCCCCAATAAAGACGGGGCATGTGGTCTGGCGAGCCGGTAGAAGATGACGGGCAAGGTGTGCGCCGTCGCTGGAATAATGGTCGACGGCTCCTTCGCCCCATCTTGCGTTCCATATCGTTCCGTCGCCGGCGCAGATCGAGCCGTCCATGCCGCCCGGTTTCCCCTGTTGGTCGATCAGGACTTTCGGCTCGCCGGTCGGAAGACCCGTCGCCGCGTTAAGCGGCACCCGCATCAGTCGGTTGATATTCGTGTCCACATAATAGCCGATTGTCCCATCCGGGGAGAAGCAGATGGAATTCGGGATGCTGATTTCACTGAAGAGTTTTGTCACCGTTCCTTGCGCAACATGATAGATGGCTCCGGCGCGGTCTTCGGCTTTCCTGCCCATCGTGCCTATCCAGAGACTCCCTGAGGGATGCACGCGCCCGTCGTTGGAGCGGTTTCCCCGCGCTTCCGGTTCAAGTTCACGATAAAGCGACAGGCCGCCGCTCGCCCGATCCCGGATGAAGAGCCCCTTGTCCGTTGCGAGCAACTGGCGTTCGCTGTCGATCGGTGCAAGGACGCTGCCCATGACCGGGAGGGTGTGTGCGATTTCTCGGCCGGTCGCCAGGTGCAACTCGTGAAGCTCCTTTCCAACGATGTCGAACCACCACACGGTTCCAGTTTGTGCCTCGAAGGCTGGACCCTCTCCAAGCTGGCAGAGCGACGAGGAAAGGACCGCCCCCTCAAAATTGTAGGTGGCTGTCATGCAAAATCTCCAATTGCGGCCTGAGCGGAATACTCTGTATCATGCGGGGGCGAGTCAGAGAACTCTGCATCGATTTGATCCCATTTAATTGCTGCTAAGAATTTCACATCGTCTCAGATGATTTTGGATATGGACGTCATAACAACAACGGACATGCGCTCAACGACAGCCGAATTGTGGCTTTGATACCTTGCTTTGCGAGATCCCCTGCCGCGCAAGAAGGCGCGTGAACAGGGGTCGAGATACCACATCAGAGCCCGGAACCAATGCGACCGTCTCCTGGTTGGCGACAGTCGAATGACTGACCAGGAGCGACCTTGTTGGCAAAGATGCAAGTTATGTCCACGAGCGGTACACGAGCAGAAACCGGCGATGTCAACTGGAGCATCGAGGAAATCGCGGGGCTTTGTACACAGTTCGACGTTCTCCGGTTCATGAGGCGGGTGACCGAGCATTACGGTTGCCGCGTATTCATGGTGATGTATCTGCCGCCGACCACATCCCTTGAACTGTCCACCAACACGATCATCACCAACTGGCCGACCGAGTTGCTGGCACGCTTCGACCGGGAGGGCATGATGCAGACGAGTCCGATCCTGCGTAAGCTGCGGGCCTCTACCCTGCCGTTCACCTTTGACCTCGAAACGGCGGAACATGAGCTTCGTGCTTCTCTCGCCAAGAGTGTGTTCGGCCAGCATGGACTGGTGAGGGGCGCGTATTTCCCGGTCCACGATACGTTTGGAAACCGGGGCGCGGTTTCCCTCGGCGGTGATGGACCAACGTTCGACAGCCAACAGCTGATGGAGATTCTGTATCTCTC
>JAEYTV010000205.1 GCA_023433855.1 Pseudomonadota bacterium
CCTCGAACCCTTCGAAATGGGGCCCGGAAAGATACTCCACCTTGCCCCGATTTTCCCCGGCCTTTGCGTGGGCGGCGCGGAACTGTTCGGACTTTGTCCAGGCCTGGAAATGCTCGAAGGTCTCCCAGACGGTGTGGGAGGCATAGAGCGTGTGATCGTCCGCCTTCGGGCCCTTCAGCATGTGGAACTCGATGTAGCCCGGCAGTTCCGCCAGACGACCTTGGCGGCTGCGCCACATGGTTTCGAAGGCTTCTTCGTAACCCGGCACGACGCGGAAGCGGTTCATCGCAATGTACATGACTCATTCCTCTCTCGAAAAGTTTCCAGTTTGACTCAAGATATCTGCGACCCGCTATCTTGAAAAGCCGAAAAAAGTTTCTTATCCCACTCAAGTTATCCGGCGGGGGTCCTGAAGCCGTTGCTGCCCGGATCGGAAAGGGGCGATATCATGGGGTTTTTTATTACATTTCGCATGGTTTGCGTAGCCGCTGCCCTTATGGCCAGTCTCGTTGGCGGCACGGCGGCAGCAGCCGACAAGGGCCGCCCGGACGCCAGGCGCATCGTGTCCATCGGCGGAACGATCACCGAGATCTTGTACGCGCTCGGCGCCGAAGAACGGATCGTGGCACGCGATTCCACGAGCGTCTACCCGGCTGCCGTGAACGCCAAGCCGGATGTGGGTTACATGCGGCAGCTGTCGGCCGAGGGGATCCTTGGCCAGAAGCCGGATCTCATCCTCCTGGAGGAGGGTTCCGGTCCGCCTCCTGTTCTCGACATCCTGAAGGCGAGCGAGGTGCCGACAGTGACGATTTCAACGCCGCCGCAGGCCGACAAGATCGGTCAGAAGATCCGCGACGTGGGCGCGGCCGTCGGGCTTGCCGACAAGGCCGAGGCACTCGCTGCCAAGACGGAAGCTGAGCTGAAGGCGCTTGCCGAGGAGATCGCGACCGTCCCGGGTCCGAAGAAGAAGGTTCTCTTCGTGCTGTCGCTTACCAGCAACCGGATCATGGCGGGAGGCGCGGATACGGAAGCGGGCGCGGCGATCGAGATGGCAGGCGCAATCAACGCGGCGCCGACGATCAGCGGTTACAAGCCGCTCAGTGACGAAGCCGTCATCGCAGCCCGGCCGGATGTCGTCCTGACGCTTATCTCCGGTCCTGGGCACGGCATTACCCCCGAGAAGGTCTTTTCCATGCCGTCGATGCAGACGACACCCGCCGCCGCCGACAAGGCGCTCGTCTCCATGGACGGATTGTTGCTGCTCGGTTTTGGTCCGCGTACGCCAGAGGCGGTGCGTTCCCTCGCGGCGCAGATCTATCCCGGGGCGATCCATTGATCCTGAAAGCTCTGGCTATGCCGTTTCGTCCCGCATCCGAGGGGGACCGCACCCGGCAGGGAGCGCTGGTCCTCGTCCTGCTTTCGGTCCTGTTGTTCATCGCCTGCCTCCTGTCCCTTGGCGTCGGCCCGACCGGAGTGGGGCTTGTCGATCTCTGGAGCTACGCGACGGGGGACGGCGCCGGCCTGTCGACCCAGGACCGCGTCATCCTCGAGGCCGTCCGGTTGCCGCGTACGGCGCTCGGGCTGCTGGTTGGCGCAGGGCTGGCCGTCTCCGGGGCGATGATGCAGGGGCTTTTCAGGAATCCGCTGGCGGATCCGGGCATTGTCGGTGTGACCTCGGGCGCCGGGCTGGCGGCGGTCGCGGCGATCGTCTTCGGCAACACGGTACTTGCGCCGGTGGCCCTGCTCCTCGGCAGTCAGTTCCTGCCGCTGATGGCCTTCTTCGGCGGACTGGTCAACACATGGGCTCTCTACCTCATCGCCACGCGCGACGGTCGTACCTCGACCACCGCGCTGATCCTGTCGGGGATTGCGATCGGAGCGCTCTCTGCGGCGGTCATGGGCTTGCTGATCGTCATGGCGGATGACCGGCAACTGCGCGACATCACCTTCTGGAGCCTCGGTTCGCTCGGCGGCGCCACGTTCGGGCGCGTCATGTCCATCCTGCCCTTCATAACCTGCGTTATCCTGGTCATTCCATTCGTGGCGCGGGGTCTGGACGCGTTGATCCTCGGCGATGCAGCGGCCTTTCACATGGGCATTCCGGTACAACGACTGAAGCGGATCATCATCGTAGCGGTGGCGGCGGCCTGTGGTTCCACGGTTGCGGTGGCTGGTTCCATCGGTTTCGTGGGAATTGTCGTTCCGCACCTGCTGAGGCTTGCCATGGGACCGTCGCACCGTTTCCTCTTGTGGGGCTCTGCACTCGGCGGCGGGACCTTGCTGCTCGTGGCCGATACGGTCGCCCGGACCATCGCAGCGCCAGCCGAACTGCCGATCGGGGTCGTGACGGCCCTGTTCGGCGCGCCGATCTTCCTCGTCCTGCTCCTCGGCAAGAACGGCCTCAACATGCGGGACATTCCATGATCTCTGCGGCGCATATCACCGTGGCACGAGCGGGTCGCAAGCTTCTCGACAACGTGTCGATCGATCTGAAACCCGGCAGTCTCACCGTCATCATCGGTCCGAACGGTGCCGGCAAGTCGACGCTCATGAAGGTGTTGTCGGGGGAGTTGAAGCCGGAGCAGGGTTCCATCTCCTATGATGGGCTGAGCGTCAACCTTTCACAACCTGCGGAGCTCGCGAAGCGTCGCGCGGTGCTGCCGCAGGCGACGCAACTGGCCTTTCCCTTCACGGCTCTCGAGATTGCCCGAATGGGGGCGGTCGCTCAGGGATCAACCCACCCCACTGAGCAGGCCCGCCAGGCATTGTCCCGGGTGGGGCTCAGAGGCCTTGAGGCGCGCGCTTATCCTTCCCTGTCGGGCGGAGAGCAGCAACGCGTGCAGTTTGCCCGAGCCCTGGCTCAGGTGCCGGTCCCCGTCGTCGCCGGAGTTGCGCGGGCGCTGTTCCTCGATGAACCGACCGCAAGCCTCGATCTCGGCCACCAGATTGCCGTTCTCGAAATCGCCCGCGACTTCGCAAGCGCCGGCGGCACGGTGCTCGCCATCCTTCATGATCTCAATCTCGCGTCGGAATTTGCCGATCATCTGGTGGTGCTCGACCACGGACGAGTGGTGGCGGAAGGCCCCCGCAGCGAAACGGTTAAGGACGGGACCATCGCGACCGTCTACGGGATTTCCGGTGCCGTAGACCGCCTTCCGGCTCCCCATATCCCCTATGTGCTGCCGCAGTCGCGGTTCCGGTAGGTCGTATCAGGTGCCAGGTTCCGGCCGGGTAACCACGAAGATCGCGGGACCGATCATCAACGCCGCGACCAGCACGGCGGGCCAGAAGCGCGGCGAGGTGCCGAACCAGAAGATCGCGTAGCTGACACTCATGGTCGCAATGGCAGCGATCTTTGCCCTGCGCGGCACCGCACGCCTTTCCCGCCAGTCTCTCAGGGGGCGCCCAAAACGTGGGTGGTCCAGCAGCCAGGCCTCGAGCCTGGGGGAGGAACGCGCAAAACAGCCCACCGCGAGCAGCAGGAACGGGGTGGTCGGCAGCACGGGCAGAAAGGCGCCCGCGATGCCTATTGCGACCAGGAGCCAGCCGAGGGTCAGGAAAAACAGCCGCATCAAATGACCTATCGAAAACTTGAGCAGGATAGATAAGTTCGCCGCCGCAGTCATTCCAAATATCGCAGTCTTCTCGCACGCCTTTCCATTTATGCGCTCGTCGCTATAGTGCCGTCGACTTGGACACCGGACAGGAGACATGATGTCGAAGAAGAAAGTGCTGGTCGTTGGCGGAGCCGGTTACATCGGCTCGCACACATCGCTTGTCCTTGCGGAGCGGGGGTATGAGCCGATCGTATTCGACAACCTCTCCAACGGTCATGCGGAATTCGTCCGCTGGGGCCTGCTGGAACAAGGAGATATCCGCGACCGCGCCCGTCTCGACGAGGTCTTTGCCCGGCACCGGCCGGAAGCGGTGCTGCATTTCGCAGCGCTGATCGAGGTGGGCGAATCGGTGAAAAATCCGGTGGGCTTCTACGACAACAATGTCGTTGGCGCCCTGACACTCCTGTCGGCGGCGATGGATGCCGGCGTCGAGGCCTTCGTCTTTTCCTCGACCTGCGCTACCTATGGCTTGCCCGACCGGGTGCCCATGGACGAAACGCACAAGCAGGAGCCGATCAATCCCTATGGACGCACGAAGTTCATCGTCGAACAGGCGCTGAAGGACTTCGGGCAATACAAAGGAATGAAATCGGTGATGCTGCGTTACTTCAACGCGGCAGGGGCAGATTTCGAGGGCCGTATCGGGGAATGGCATACGCCCGAGACGCACGCCATTCCCCTGGCGATCGAGGCGGCACTTGGCCGCCGCCAGGGCTTCAAGGTATTCGGCGACGACTACGATACGCGGGATGGCACCTGCGTGCGCGACTACATCCACGTGCTGGATCTCGCCGATGCCCATGTGCGCGCAGTGGATTATCTCCTCGACGGCGGCGAGACGGTGGAACTCAATCTCGGCACCGGGACAGGCACGACGGTCAAGGAACTGCTGACGGCCATTTCCCAGGTCTCCGGAAAACCGTTCCCGGTGGAATATGTCGGCCGGCGGGAAGGTGATTCCACCTCCCTCGTCGCCAACAATGACAAGGCGAGAGCGGTGCTCGGCTGGGAGCCGCAATACAGCCTGAACGATATCATCCGCTCGGCCTGGGACTGGCACTCCCGGAGCAATCACATAACCCGGTAAGGCGAACCATGGCGGAAACCGAGGTCAGGCTCGAGGAAAGCTGGCGGCGGGTCCTCGAACCGGAATTCCAGAACCCCTATATGGCGGAACTCCGTCGCTTCCTGGTGGCGGAAAGGGATGCCGGCAAGCGCATATTTCCGAGGGGTTCCGAATATTTCCGGGCGCTCGACTTGACCCCGATCAGCCAGGTAAAGGTCGTGATCCTCGGCCAGGATCCCTATCACGGCCATGGGCAGGCGCACGGACTTTGCTTCAGCGTCCGGCCTGACGTGCGCATCCCGCCGTCGCTCATCAACATATACAAGGAAATGAACGCCGATCTCGGAATTCCTCCCGCAGGACATGGTTTTCTCGAGCACTGGGCGCGTCAGGGCGTCCTGCTGCTGAACAGCGTGCTCACTGTGGAAGAGGCAAGAGCCGCCTCGCACCAGGGCCGCGGGTGGGAGCGCTTCACCGATGCCGTCATCCGGGCCGTCAACGACAGATGCGATGCGGTCGTCTTCATGCTGTGGGGCTCTTATGCCCAGAAGAAAGCCGCTTTCGTGGACGGCAGCAGACACCTTGTTCTCAAGGCACCGCATCCCTCGCCGCTCTCCGCGCATAACGGTTTTTTTGGGTGCGGCCATTTCTCCAAAGCCAATAGTTACCTGGTCAGTCACGGGAAGAAACCCATCGACTGGCTGTTGCCAGCAGTCGCATCGATGAACGAATAGTCCACCGTCGTCTTCTATTAGTGAACAATGCGTTCTGACGCCCCTGTCTATCCAACTGGCATCGCCTTGACCAAATATCATCCCAGACAAGGACCGGAAGACGGTCCAGGAACAAGGGGTAAAGCAATGCTCGACCAGATCAGGGGCCTCCATCACGTCACGTCGATGGCGGGCAGCGCCAGCATCAACAACAGGTTCTTCACCGATACGCTCGGCCTACGTCGGGTCAAGAAGACCGTCAATTTCGACGCGCCGGACGTTTATCACCTTTATTACGGGGATGAGGTCGGCACGCCGGGATCGGTGATGACGTACTTTCCATTTCCGCACATTGCACGTGGCCGGCCCGGCGCCGGCGAAGTGGGCACGACGCTCTTTTCCATTCCGGAAGGCTCCTTGGGCTACTGGAGCGATCGGTTGACCAAGGCCGGCGTCGACGGTTTGAAGACGGATGCCGCATTTGGTGAGAACCGGCTGCATTTCGCCGGTCCAGACGGCGACGGTTTCGCCCTTGTCGAAGTCAAGGACGATCGGCGGAACGCCTGGACGGGCAACGGTGTCAGCGCCGATCACGCGATCCGCGGCTTCCATTCGGCATCGCTGCGTCTTCGCGATGAAGGCGCCACGGCGGAGCTTCTGAAGTACATGGGCTACAGCCAGATGGATGCGAAGGACGGCGTTCGGCGCTTCGGTATTCCGGGTGGCAACGGCGCCGACGTCATCGATATCGAGATTATGCCCGGGGCCGGCGGAGCAAGGCTCGGCGCGGGCTCGGTTCATCACATAGCCTTCTCCGTCGAGAACCGCGAAAAACAGCTCGAAGTGCGCAAGGCGCTGATGGATACCGGCTATCAGGTGACCCCGGTGATCGATCGTGACTACTTCTGGGCGATCTACTTTCGCACTCCGGGCGGTGTGCTGTTCGAGATCGCAACGAACGAGCCTGGCTTTGATCGTGACGAGGACACCGCCCATCTCGGCGAGGCGCTGAAACTGCCGAAACAGCATGCGCACCTGAGAGAGACACTCGAACGACATCTCGAACCGATCGAATGACGGCTCGAAGAGCAGGAGATCCATCATGAGTTTCGACAGCTACGTGCACCGGGCAAATCCCGGTGCACCCGGAGCGCCGATCCTGTTCGTCTTCCACGGCACGGGCGGCGACGAAAACCAGTTCTTCGATTTCGGAACACGGCTTCTGCCGAACGCCACGGTGATTTCGCCGCGTGGCGATGTATCCGAGCACGGAGCGGCACGCTTCTTCCGCCGCAAGGCGGAAGGTGTCTACGACTGCGACGACCTGGCCCGCGCGACGGAGCGGATGAGTGAATTCGTGTCGGCAAACAGGGACCGCTATGAATCCTCGACGGTACTTGGTCTGGGCTTTTCGAACGGCGCGAACATTCTTGCCAACATCATGATCGAGAAGCCGGGCC
>JAEYTV010000285.1 GCA_023433855.1 Pseudomonadota bacterium
GGACGGGCTCGTGCGCGCGGTGATCAAGGATCAGATGAAGGGCTTCCTGGTGGAAAAGAAGGGGAGGGTGCTCTCCGATCAGCTCACCGCGATGATCAAGGCGGCCTTCATCGACCTGGACTACGGCATTTCCGTCTACCTGGAGGCTCTGGCTGAAGAGCGCGCAAAGTTGGAGACAGAGCGGCAGACCGCCAAGGCTGAACAGGATCTCGCGATGGCCGCGCTCGAGGCCGCGCTGAAGAAACTGTCGGCCGGCGACCTGACAGCGGAGTTGTGGCAGGAGCTTGGCCCGAGTTTTGCGGGGCTGCGCCAGAACTTCAATTCGTCCGTTTCCGAGGTCAGTAGAGCGGTGCAGGAGGTTGCGCGCTCGGTTGAGCAGGTGCGTGCGGAGGTTGGCAGCATCTCGGTGGCCGCCGACAACATGGCACGGCGCACCGAGCAGCAGGCTTCCGCGCTAGAGCAGACGGCGGCCGCTCTTGAAGAGATTACCACGATCGCCTCGCAGTCTGCCGAGCGTACTCGGGAAGTACAGGCAATTGTGCGCGAGTCTGCCTCGGAGGCGGTTCGCTCCGGTCAGGTGGTCGAAGAGGCCGTGGCGGCCATGGACGACATCGAGCAATCATCCCGGAAGATGACCCAGATAATCGGCGTGATCGACGAAATCGCCTTCCAGACCAACCTGCTTGCCCTGAATGCGGGCGTCGAGGCGGCGCGTGCCGGCGAGCAAGGCAAGGGGTTTGCAGTCGTTGCGCAGGAGGTCCGGGAACTGGCCCAAAGGTCCGCCGGAGCTGCCAAGGAGATCAAGGAACTGATCGATCAGTCGTCCCAAGGTGTCCACCGGGGCGTCGATCTCGTCAACCGGACGGGAGAGACCCTGATGGGCATCGGCAGACGGGTGAAGTCGATCGACGAGCATGTCAATGCCATAGCTCGGTCGGCCGAGGAGCAGGCATCCGGGATCAACGAAATCAATGCAGCGATCCGGAGCATGGATCAGATCACACAGCAGAATGCGGCGCTGATGGAAGAAGCCAATGCCTCCGCACAAAGCCTGGCCGGTATCAGTGGCGTGCTTGCCTCGCTCGTGGGACGCTTCAGGATCAGGTCGTCTCGTGAGGAGCACCCGGAACGCCCCCGCATGCGTGCCTGATTGCCGAGCAACATGGACCGAAGTCCTTCCGGGGCGTAATGTTGCGCTTGGTGCGAAACGGCAAGGCGACTTAGGAGGGCGCCCGAATGAGCGATGAGGAAAGGCTGATAAAGCTCGAGGAGCTTGCGGCATATCAGACCAAGGTGATCGACGAATTGTCCGATCAGGTGGCTGAGCAGTGGCGGATGATCGAGCGAACTCGCAAGAAGCTCGACCGCTTGACGGAGCGTTTTCTTGATCTGGAAGAGGTGTCCCGGGAGGCCGCTCCCGTGGCCAAGCCGCCCCACTATTGAATGGTTGCAGGGCTTGATGAAAGTCAAAGGAGAGTACGCGCAGACCTGATATCCCGGTGAGGCCGTCCGATCGGCAGCCAAGATGGGTCGCTTGATGACAGTCCTGCAGTTTGTTTCTGCCGTCCTCCTGCTTTTAGCTACACCTGGCCCCACCAACACGCTTATGGCGCTTGGCGGCTACGAGCGAGGCTGGAAGAAGGCGCTTCCGCTGATTGCCGGGGAGCTCGGCGGCTATCTGGCCGTCATCGCCCCGGCTGCGACCCTGGCGGTCCCTTTCTTCGGCGCCTATCCGCAGGCCTCCTTATGGGCAAAGCTCGGGGCAGGCGCCTGGGTCCTGTATCTCAGCTATCGCCTCTGGACATCGAAGCACAGCCAGCACGGCACGGCCGAAGTATCCTTTCGTCAGGTCTTCGTAACGACGACCCTCAACCCGAAGGCGCTGATCATCGCCCTGGTCATCATGCCGCACGGTGCGCCATTGGTACTTCTGCCCTGGCTGCTCCTGTTGGCAATGCTGGTGGTGATTGCTGCCAACGGCTGGATCCTGGTCGGCAACTTGATGCGCCAGACCGCGCTTGTCGAAATCAAGCCCGTTCTCGTGCAGCGCGTTGCCGCCGGCTGCCTTATGCTCTTTGCCGTGGTTCTTGCGAGCTCCTCCATCCAGTCGCCCGCATGACGCAGAACGTCACAAAAAACGCCGGCCCTGTCAGACCGGCGTCCTCGAACATATGGCGCCTGACGACCTCAGCCTTCGAAAAATTCCTTCATCCGGGCAAAGAAGCCCGTCGATTCCGGATTGTTCTCCTTCGAGGACAATTCTTCGAATTCCTGCAGCAGTTCCCGCTGACGCTTCGTAAGTTTCTGCGGCGTCTCGATCTGGATCTGGATGTAAAGGTCGCCCGTCTGAGACGATCGCAGGACCGGCATGCCCTTGCCCTTGAGGCGGAACTGTTTGCCCGGCTGTGTGCCTTCCGGCACACTGACACGGGATTTCGTCCCGTCGAGCGTTCCCACGTCGAAGGTGCCGCCAAGCGCTGCCGTCGTCATTGATATCGGCACGGCGCAGTAAAGGTCCGCTCCGTCCCGCTGGAAGAACTGGTGCGGCTTCACCGACAGGAAGATATAGAGATCTCCCGCGGGTCCGCCGCGTGCACCGGCCTCGCCCTCGCCCTGAAGGCGGATGCGGGTGCCGTCCTCGATGCCGGCAGGGATGTTGACGGACAACGACCGCTCTTCCGTCACGCGGCCCTGGCCATGGCACTTGGAGCACGGATCCGTGATAGTCTGGCCGCGGCCGTGGCAGGTCGGACAGGTCCGTTGCACCGAGAAAAAGCCTTGGCTGGCGCGAACGCGACCGGACCCCTGGCAGGTGCCGCAGGTCTTCGGCTGCGTGCCGGGCTTCGCCCCCGAGCCTGAACAGACGTCGCAGGTGATCGAGGTCGGAACGCGAATTTGCGCCGTTTTGCCGGTAAACGCTTCTTCCAGCGTGATTTCCATGATGTAGCGAAGATCGGCGCCGCGTTCACGCCCGCCTGCCGTGCGTCTGGCGCGTCCGCCACCCATCATTTCCCCGAAGATGTCCTCGAAGATGTCGGAGAACCCGCCGGCGCCTGCGCCGGAGAACCCGCCGCCACCCATTCCGCCCTGCTCGAAGGCGGCGTGGCCGAAGCGGTCGTAGGCGGCACGCTTCTGGGGATCTTTCAGGGTCTCGTAGGCCTCGTTGATCTC
>JAEYTV010000290.1 GCA_023433855.1 Pseudomonadota bacterium
CTTTCAGACAGGCCTCCGACCTCGACGCCATCAACGACGACGTGGCCCGAGGTTGCCTTTTCGAGCCCGTTGACGAGGCGGATCAACGTCGACTTCCCGGCTCCCGAACGTCCGATGATGCCGGTGATGGCGCCGCGGGCAATCGAAAGATCAAGACCGTCGAGAGCGGTGAATTGGTTCTGCTGCCCGCTGCCGAAGCGCTTGGTCACGGCTTTGAAGGCGACCATGGGCTCCACGCCTGTGGCCGGCCTGTCGGCAAGGGCGGAAAGGCTGTTCGCCTGCAGCTGCTGCACTTTGGGATTTGTCGGGGTCATCTGAAAGCTCATTACGGCCGCGCAGCACGCCGCGGCCAGGTCACGGAAAAGGCAATGCGTTGATCAGCAACACATTCGACGTCTTGGGCGCCGATCTACCATTCTCCAAAACCCTCTTTCAACCATCGAAACGCATGTCAGGCATGCGACACTTCGGCGTTATGCAGTTCTGGAGATGAAAAGCCGAGGAAACAATTTCCAAGGGAACAACCGCGCGAGGAAAATGTCTCCGCCGGCAGCATCAAGCCAGTCGGGAAACGTCCGGCTGCTCGAATTGTTCGAAGGCCGGTCGTCCGAAAATGTAGCCCTGAACGAGTTCGACGCCGAGATCCCGCAGCGCCTGGAGTTCATTCGCTGTCTCAACCCCTTCGCAGACGACGGTGACGCCGAAATCCTCCAGCATCGCCATCGTATGCCTCACTACGATGCGCCGCGCCGGATCGGCATCGATACCACGGATGAGATCCATGTCGAGCTTGACTATATCGGGCTGGAAGCGGGCCAGCAGATTGAGCCCGGAATGGCCGGCACCGAAATCGTCGATCGCCGTCTGGAATCCTATCTCCTTGTAGACGTTGAGGATATTGAGCAGATGCGCGGTATCGACCTTTTCACTCTCGGTGAACTCAAAGATGATGCGGTGCAAAGGAAACCCGACGCGGGCTGCAGTGGCAAGCGTCAGCCGGATGCAGGCACGGGGGTCGTACACCGCATTCGGCATGAAGTTGATGGAGAGCCTCGCGCTGTCTTCCAGTGCCAGCGCCGCTGCGAGCTCGATCGCCCTGGCTCGGCATTGCTGGTCGAATGCATATCTGTTCGCGTCGTTGATCCTGTCGAGAACGCTTCCGGCACTCTCACCGTTCTTGCCTCGAACCAGTGCTTCATAGGCAAAGGGCTTCCCTGTTTCAATTCGGACGATCGGCTGGAACGCCATGGAGAACGGGACTTCGAACGCGGTGCCATCCCGGCAGCCCTGGCAAACGGCAGTCATGCAACATCTCCATGCGAGTAAGCGGTGATAACAGTGGAGTCTTAAATATTCTCGCATGTCTCACGCGCTTCGTCTCACGCGTGACGCGTGCGAACCGGCTGCGGTGTCACGAACGCTGTGCACTCCGGGCAGCACCGGAGTTTCCTCTCGGAAACTGCGAGGCGAGTTCGCGGTACCACTTGCCGCTCTTCTTGATGGTTCGTTCCTGCGTCTCGTAGTCGACGTAGACAAGGCCGAAACGCATGCTGTATCCCTTCGCCCACTCGAAGTTGTCCATCAAGCTCCAGGCGAAATAGCCACGAAGCGGATACCCGTCGGCAACGAGATCGGCGCAGACTCCCAGATGATCCGCATAGTAATCGAGGCGCGGCTGGTCATCCACCTCACCTCCTACCGGTCCCATATTGTAGGCGGCGCCGTTCTCCGTGATGTACATCTCGGGAAGATCGTAGCGGCGGTACAGATCATCCACGAGCAATTTCAGGCCGGGCGAATAGACTTCCCAGCCGATATCCGTCTTCTTCTCGCTTGCGGGGCTGGCGTCCGTGGTCCAGGGAAACTCCCCTTTCCTGTCAGGATCGTCCGCCACGCGCATCGGCGTGTAGTAATTGAGCCCCCACCAATCGAGCTTCTGGCTGATGAGGGTCAGATCGCCCTCCTCCACGGCCGGCATCCGATCTCCCAGCGCCTCGTGCAGGGTGGCGGGATACTCACCCCTGAATACCGGGCCGAAGAAGGCACCATTGTGAAAGTCGAAGGCCCGCTCGGCTGCCGCCTTGTCCTCCTTCTGGTCGGAACCGGGGATGACGGAATGGGCGTTCAGCACTAGGCCTACCGGTACGCTCGGACTCGCATCCCTGATCGCTTGGACACCAAGGCCATGCGCAAGATTGGTATGGTGCATGGCGTGAAGCGCCGCGGCCATGTTGCGTTCTCCGGGGGCATGCTCACCGTAAAGGTGGGAAAGCCATACCGAGCACCATGGTTCGTTGAAGGTCGCCACGGCATCGAGCCGGTCACCCAGCCGTTGCATCACCACCTTGGCGTACCGCTGGAACGCAAACGCGGTGGACCGGGCTGTCCAGCCGCCTTCGCCCATCAGCGCAAGCGGAAGGTCCCAGTGGTAGAGGGTTGCATAGGCTTTGATGCCGCGGGCTTTCATGCCGTCAAGCAGCCGATCGTAGAAATCGAGCCCCTTTTCGTTGATGCGACCCGTGCCCTCCGGGATGATCCGCGGCCATGCGATAGAGAAACGATAGGCCTCGACTCCCATCTCCTTGATGAGGTCGAGGTCCTGTTCCCAGCGATGGTAGTGATCGCAGGCCACGTCGCCGTTGTCGCGATGT
>JAEYTV010000318.1 GCA_023433855.1 Pseudomonadota bacterium
GGCGCCGCCCCCCCCCCCCCCCCCCCCCCCCCGCGGCCGGTCATTGAGATCTTCCGAAAGCCTTGAAATGATCATATCCACCAGCCTGATACGCCGCCGGGACGATATCTCGCTTGCCGCCTTTCAAAATCATTGGCTCGATCCTCACGGTCCATTGACGGCGAAGCTGCCCGGCGCGCGCAGATACGATCAGAACCACGTGCTTGCCGATGCGCCGGGGACAAATGCCAGGGCGCGCCGGATGCGAATCGATGGATTCCCGATCCTTGCTTTCGATAGTCCTGAAAGCCGTCGCGCGGCTCATGGCTCCGCCGAGATGGCGGCCTGCAACAAGGATTCCCTCTTTTTCATTGGCGCTGTCTCGCGGGTGATCAGCGACGACGGCAACGTAGAGCAGCCGGCCGGAACCGGAACCACGATCAAGCAGCTTCTTCTGGTGCCGGCGAGTGCGGAACCGATAGACCTGCCATCTGTCATCGCCAAGCTCGACGGCCTGCTGGGTTCGATTTCCCATCGCATCCTGGAACAGGGAGCAGCTCCCAACAGCGCGGTGCCATTTATCGGTGTCGAAGTGGGAGCTTTGGCCGAACTATGGATACGCGATGCACGCGCCGTGGCCACGAATGCGGCCCGGCTGGAACGGGAATCACCTGAAGTCGCGACCTTCGCCGTTCAGGTGCACAGGTTTTTCTGAATTTTTCGCGCTGGTAGCGATCGTCGATACGATCACTCCAAAATGACGACATCGCTCGCCTTGACGCCGAGCGTGATGGGTTGACCACGCTCCGTCGCACGAAAATCCCTGGTCGTCAGGCGCCGCACATTGATCGTCTCGGCATTATCTAGGCGGACCTGGATATCGACGACGCCGCCGGTAAGGATGACGTCTTCCACCAGGCCGGTGATGGTGTTCAGGCCGCTTTCGCCATCCGGCGCGACAACTAAGGATTCGGGCCGGATCATGATCTTGGCCGTGGCTGCGGACATAGACGTCTCCACGCCCGCGATTTGGAAGCCGCTTCGGGTGGATAGGTTCGCTTCCGTCCCGTTTGAGACAACCGACACGTCAAGAATGTTGGATTCGCCAAGGAAATCGGCAGCAAAGACGGTTCGCGGCTTGAAATACAGTTCGTCGGGAGTGCCGATCTGCTCCACTTCACCCCCGTTCATGAGACAGATGCGGTCCGACAGAACCAGGGCCTCGCTCTGGTCGTGTGTGACATAGAGCAGAGTGACGCCCAGCGTCTGATGGATGCGTTTGATTTCGAGTTGAAGCTGGTCGCGCAGCTTCTTGTCGAGCGCGCCGAGCGGCTCATCCATCAAGATCAGATCCGGATTGTAGACAAGGCACCTGGCAATGGCGATGCGCTGCTGCTGACCGCCGGACAGCTCCTTCGGCTTGCGTTCCCCGTAGCCGCCTAGCCGGATCACATCGAGGACTTCGTTCACCTTCTTCTTTATTTCAGCCTCGGGTCGCCTCCTCACCCTGAGGGGAAACGCGATGTTCTCGAACACGGTCATGTGCGGCATCAGGGCATAGTTCTGGAATACCATCCCGAGCTCGCGCTGGTTGGGCGGCAAGCCGGTGACATTGCGCCCGCTGATCCAGATCGTTCCAGTGGTGGCGGCGGTCGATCCCGATATCAGGTTGAGGATCGTGGTCTTGCCGGAACCGCTCGGTCCAAGCAACGTCAGGAATTCGCCTTTGCCAATCTCCAGCGACGTCGGAGACAGTGCACGCACAGCGCCATAGTTTTTCTCGACTGCGTCCAGCCGAACCATAGCTTCTGTCATCAGTTGTTCCTTTGCAGCAAGGACATTGCAACGCACGCGACGAACGACAGAACCGTCAGCAGACTCGAAATCGCAGCGAGAACGGGAGAAATCTCCCAGTGGATGCTGCTGTACATCTTCACGGGCAGCGTTTCCGATTGGACGCTCGATATGAAGTAGGAGATGACGACTTCGTCGAAGGATAGGAGGAAGGCGAACAGGGCTGCCACGATGATCGACGGCACGACCAGAGGCAGCACGACTTTCCAGACAACGCGTAATCTGCCCGCTCCCATCGTTTGTGCGGCAAGCTCGAGGTTGCGGTCGACGTAGCGAAGCCCCGCGAACGCGGTGACGATGACGAAGGGAACCGTGACCACCGTGTGGGCCGCGACCAGGCCGAATGTGGTTCCCACCAGGCCGAGCCGCGACAGGTAGAGATACATCGCAAGCGCAACGGCAATATGCGGCATGAACATCGGGCTGAGCAGCAGGATCGTCAGCACCCCCTTGCCCCTGAAATCGGCCCGGCTGATCCCATATGCGGCCGAGAACCCCAACACCAGCGACGCGGCCATGGTGGCGAGGCCTACCTTGACGCTTTGTAGCGTGACGGCCATCCAGGTCGATTCCTGAAAATACTGCCGGTAGAGTTCGAGCGAATACGACCGGGGCGGGAACACGAGTTCGCTTCCCGTGCCGAACGACATGGGGATGACGATCAGACTCGGCAGGACGAGGAACACGTAGCCAAAAACGGCTGCCGCAGTTGCCAGCCTGGGAAGCCAGCGTTCCCAGAGTGACGGAGCGCCGATGACGCGATCAACCATGCGTTCCTATCCCCCCGCTCCTGACGCGTGAAATGACTGCGCTCAGGCCGGCCGTCATGACTATCAGGAACACCGTAAGAGCCGCCGCCAGGCCCCAGTCCAATGTCTGGCGAACATGGATTTCGACGAGATTGGCCAGCATCATGTCCTTGGGTCCCCCGAGCAGCGCGGGCGTCACGAACATCCCTAGGGACAGGACGAGGCAGATAAGACAGCCGGCGACAACGCCCGGCATGCTGAGCGGCAGCGTGATGCTCCTGAATATCTTCAGCCGGCTCGCTCCCATCACCTCGGCGGCTCTTCGCAAGTCGGGATTCAGAGCCATCAAGCTGGTCAGTATGGCGAAGACCATAAAGGGCAGCAGATAGTGAGCCATGCCGATGACGACGCCCGGTCGATTGAATAGCAGCTTGAATCCGGTTTCGGGTCCGAACAGCGCGCGGGCAATGTTGTTGATGATGCCGTCTTGTCCGAGCAGTACGGTGAAGGCGAAGCTTTTCACCAGAATGCTCGTCCAGAATGGCAGAAGCACCAAGGTCATCAGCAACGTGCGGCGGCGCGGCGGCTGCTTGTAGAGATGATAGGCCACCGGATAGGCGATCAGAAGCGTCGCGATCGTCGACAAGCCGCTGATCTCGAGGGTCGAGCGCAGGACCCTCAAATACAGCATCGATGTTGCCAGTTCCTGGTAGTTCGATCCGGTCAGACTCGGATCGAACAGGCTGGCCAGAACGACCAGCCCGAGCGGCAGCACGAAGAAAACGGTGAAGACTACCGCGATGGGTAAGATGAATACGATCATTCGGCCACACTCGTGCGAACGCCGTTCGCCAACCGGGCGGACTCGAACGTCAAGTCAGACGCCACTCGAGAAAGCGGCGATTCATCTCGGCATAGTTCTTCGCCCACCAGTCAACATCGACGAACATGACCTGAGGATCGTCGAACTTCGGCTGATTGGCTCTGACCTCCGGCTCCATATGCGGGACCGCGGCGGGATTTATAGGCGTTGAGCCGGTCTGGTTGCAGAAGTCGGCTTGCAGATCGGGCCGAAGGAAATGGCCCATCAGTTGCATGGCAGCGTCGCGCTTTTTCGTTCCCTTCGGGATCACATGCGTTCCCGGTGTCAGGAAGTTCGGCCCATAGGCAAAATCGACCGAGGACCCCTGCTTCTTCGCGGCCTCGATACGCGAGCTGTAGGTGAATACAAAATCGACCTCGTTGTTCTGCAACAAGGACACGGTCTGCGGTGTCTCGGCGATCCAGTGCACAACGCTCTGCTTGATCTTGTCGAGGGCGGCGAAGGCGCGATCGGCATCGATGGGATAGACATCACGCGGAACGACACCATCCGCTATTAAGGCCATCTCGAGGTTGTCTTCGGGCCGTGAACGCAGGCCGCGCCGGCCGGGAAAACGGTTGACGTCCCAGAACTCCGCCCATCCGGTCGGATGCTTGCCAGCGGGAAACTTCTCGGGATTGAAGCCGATGCCGCCCCGCGAAAAATAATAGGTATTGAAGAATTTCGACTGGCCCCGTTCCAGCGGTCCGTTCTTGTGCACGACCGCATAGTCGATCTCCTCCAGCAGTCCGTCATTGCCGGCTGCCGACGCCTGTGGACCGATGAGGTTGAGAAGATCCCATTCGATGTTGCCGGTTTGTACCTGCGCTCTCAGCTTCGCCAGGTCGGCGCCGGGATTGGAGATAATTTCAATCCCGGTCTCTTTCGTAAAGGATTCAATGAATACCTTGTTGATTACGTCCTGCGTCGAACCGCCATACCCAATATAGACCAGGGTTTCAGCGGCACGAGCACGCCTTGTCAAAAGGCTTGGTGCAGCCAAGCCTGCGCCAACAATTGCCGAATTCGTCAGAAAGCGTCTACGCGTCAGAGTTTTGCGGATAGAATTCCTCACTTCGGTCGGCATTGTGTTCCTCCCAGAACGAAAAATGCGCTATGCGCTTCTCCCCAATTTTGTGAGCGAACATATCAAGCAGCGGCGATTTCCCGCGCGCGCAAATCCGTCAAATTCCAGACAATGAAATTACCCGCGCAGTCTGGGTGGCCGGCGTCGCCGTCTTACCGCTTGTTCAGCAGGCCCATGTCACCGGCGATGTCGTGAACTAGAAATTTCCGGCTGAACAGCCAGCGACCGCTAACCTGCCTGAAGCTGTCCTTGTAGGTGCCACCCATTACCGGAATGAGACCAGCCTCCGATTCGCGGATAATGAGGTAGTCCGAAACGGCGGAGGCTTCATCGCCCGCGACCTCGATCAGCGTGTTGCAGATATAATGCTTTCGCTGCGGACCGTTCCCCTTCGTTGGAACGACCGTTGCCAGGAAGGCCTCGATCTCCATACGCCCCGTTGCGGTGCCGTAGTCGGTGGCCCACACACCGTCCTCGGCAAAAAGAGCTGCGACGCCGCCGAAATTGCAGGCATCGAGGGCATGGCAGTATCTAGCCATCGCTTCGCGAATAGCGTCCTTGGCCAACAAAACGTCAAGTGCGCTCATTTTTCCAGCTCCGAAATCCGTCGCGCACTAACGGGCCGCGCCACTGCTGTTGTCGTCGAAATCCTCGGCCAAGGGGTTGGCCTGCGCCAAATGCGATCGCAGGAGCGATAGCTTCTGATCGATCCGCTCGATGGCATCCGCACCGAGAATAATGTGTGAAGGCGGGGCGGCCTCGTTCGCCAGTTCCCATATGGCCGCGGCCGTTGCGCGTACGTCGCTGCCCCTACGCGTAGCGTTGCGGCTGAGATCCCGCGTGCGCGCGCCTGCGGTCGCCTGATAGGCCTCCATCCGTGCATCCGCCTGCCAGATCGAAGAGCCGTTGAAACCGGTGCGCATTCCGCCCGGCACGACCATCAATACCCTGACGCCCATCCCAGCAACCTCCTTGCGAAGCGCTTCCGTCAGCCCTTCCAGTGCGAACTTGGTCGCGCAATAGGCGCCGGTTCCGGGATTGGCTACGAAGCCGGCTACCGAACCGATGTTGATGATGAGTCCGTTGCCACGCTCGCGCATCGACGGCAGCACTTCGCGGATCGTCGCGGCGGCCCCGAAGAAATTGATGTCGAACAAGGCGCGTAGGTTTCTGTCGGAGGTTTCTTCGATGGCGCCATGGATGCCTTGGCCTGCATTGTTCACCAGGACGTCGATGGGGCCGGCCCATTCTTCCACCTTGCGAATGGCCGCGCTGATGCTTTGGGTTTCGACGACGTCGAGCGTCACGGGCAACGCCGAGTCCGGAAACTCGGCGAATATCGGCTCTGTGGAGGAGATCAAGCGCGAGGCCAACGCCACGCGGTCCCCATGCGAAAGAGCAGTACGCGCAATGGCGGCGCCGAGCCCCTTGCTGGCTCCCGTTACGAGCCAGGTGCGCATGTTTCCTCCGGGTGCTCAAAGCAACGGCGCAAGAAGCATTTCATGGGGGGGTGTTCCATTAGATCTAGGACAATCGGTAACGGTTGACGGCTGCAGTATCGATTTCGAGACCGAGCCCGGGCGCTTCCCCCAAA
>JAEYTV010000320.1 GCA_023433855.1 Pseudomonadota bacterium
ATCCTGTCTGGAGCGAGCGGATCGCCGTGGATGCTGAACCATTCACGCCCGTGCTGGTGACGAAATGGCGCGTCGGGCACCACTAGCCGGGCGTCCGGCAGCGAGCCCCGGTAGGAGTTCGCGAGAGGCTTGAGCTGAGCCGAGGAAGCGCCGATGCCGTGGAAGAAAATGATGAGAGACTTGTCGTGCATGTTGATCCAAGGGCTAGGTGAAGATCACTGAGGGCGCTCGACCCTGGCGGGGAGCGCCCTCACACCCCGCGCACAACCATCTACGCACGACGAGGGGGTCAGTGCGGAAGTCGCGCGTGCTTTTAGGGCGGCATGATTTAGATGGTGCTTATGCACCGTGAACACAAGAGCGGTCCAAAGACCTTCTGCGGCGGCAGCTTCGGTCGCGCGGAGCGTGAATCAGACTCTCAATCTCAAGCTGCAACCCATTGGATTTAGATTCATTTCGAGTCGGAACGAATCACTTCGAATCCGATTGAGTCGCCGATCGACTGATTCGGAGTACAGCGTAATGGCAGGGCATCGGGCACAATGGAAAGGCTTCATAAAGTTTGGTGAAGTGAGCTGCGGCGTCGGCCTGTACACTGCCGCCAGCACCTCCGAACGCCTAGCCTTCAACACGATCAACACCGCCACAGGTAACCGAGTGAACCGCGTCTTCATCGACAGCGAGACGGAGGAGCTTGTTCCGAAGGAGGCACAGACCAAGGGGTTCGAGGTCGAGAGCGGCCAGTACATCATCATCGACCCGGAAGAGATTGCGGCGACAATCCCACAGAGCAACAAGACGCTGGA
Organism: Pseudomonadota bacterium; assembly: GCA_023433855.1. Classification (GTDB taxonomy): domain Bacteria; phylum Pseudomonadota; class Alphaproteobacteria; order Rhizobiales; family Rhizobiaceae; genus Neorhizobium. Next base: position 807 of record JAEYTV010000320.1, read on the forward strand.
GATCGACGCATTCATCCCATGTCACGAGGTAGACGACGTCTACCTCGACAAGCCGTACTATCTCGTGCCCGACAAGATGGGTGCCGAGGCGTTCGTTGCCCTGCGCGAAGCCATGCGCAAATCGAAGGTCGCAGCCATCGCACGGACGGTTCTTTTTCGCAGGATGCGTACCGTCCTCATCCGTCCCCATGGAAAGGGCCTGATCGCGACCACTCTGAACTTCGAATACGAGGTCCGCTCCAGCGCGAAGGCGTTCGAGGATATGCCGAAGATGAAGATCGACGGCGAGATGCTCGACCTCGCCAAGCACATCATCGGCACCAAGCGCGGCGAGTTCGATCCGGCGGCCTTCGACGACCGCTATGAGACAGCATTGGCGGAGTTGGTGAAGGCGAAGATCGAGGGCAAGGCTCTGCCGAAGCGCAAGAAGGTCGAGGTATCTAAGCCAAACGATCTGCTGGCGGCTTTGCGCGAGAGCGCTGGCATGACGAAGGCAGTAGAACGCAAATCGAAACGCACCGCCGCCAATGCCAATGCTGGCCAAGGCAGGCAGCGTGCCGCGCGCGGAGTGGCTGGGAAGACAGCCTCCTCTAAGGCCGCCGCGCAGCGAAAAGCTGGGTGAGGAGATAGAACATGGCGGTGAGACCCTACTGGCGCGGTTACCTCGAGCTGTCTTTGGTCACATGTCCTGTAGCCATGACCCCGGCGACCAGCGAGAGTGAGAAGGTCCGCTTCCATACACTCAACAAGGTCACGGGTAATCGTGTCGTCTCACAATACGTGGATTCGGTCACTGGCAGCCCTGTTGAGGACGAGAACGAGGCAAAGGGCTATGCTCGGGGTGAGAACGACTACGTAATCCTGACCGAGGACGATCTCGACGCTGTCCAGCTCGACACCGTGAAAACGATCGACATCGAAAAGTTCGTACCCGCCGACAGCATCGAGTGGACGTACCTGGAGAAGCCGCACTACCTGGCACCTGACGATCCGGTCGGTCATGAAGCATTCGCCGTCATACGGGACGCCATGGCCGCGGATGGCGTGGTAGGCATCTCCAAGCTCGTTATCGGCAGGCGGGAGCGTGCCGTGGTTCTGGAGCCGCGAGGAGAAGGCATCGTGCTCTGGACGCTACGTTTCGGCGACGAGGTGCGGCGGGAGGAAAGCTACTTCGAGGACATCGAAGACGACGCCGATCCTGAACTTGTCCCGCTGGTGCAGAAGCTGATCAAACAGAAGACGCAGCACTGGTCGCCGAAGATGGCAAGCGACCCGATCCAGGAGGCGCTGCTCGCCCTCATCGCGGAGAAGAAGAAGGCGCTGAAGCCTAATAAGAAGGGCAAGGCTAAGTCGGACGATACACCCGCCCGTGGCAACGTCATCGACATCATGGCGGCACTCAAGCAGAGCCTGGCCGCGGAGCGCAAAGGTGATCGTGAGGCGAGCTAGCGATGGCCTTCGCATGCGATAACTGCGATGGAGTCAGGTGGGTGTGCGAATGTCATGTTCGAAAACCGTGGGCTGGGTCACGCGCCTGCGGATGCGGCGGCGCTGGGACGCCCTGCCCCGTATGCAACAGCACGACTTCGGATGTTCATCCTGCATGGCCTCAATATCTTGCTCCTGTCCATAAATGATCGAATTTGCCGTGGAAGATAATCGACTCCACGACTTGAGGAGACCATCATGGCTGGAAAGCTGATCTGGGGCATTCTCGGGGGCGTAATTTTGGGCGCTGCATTTGGACATGCCGGAGGGAATACTTCGGTTGGTATTGCCATCTGCATTGCCGCTGGTGCGATTACAGCGGGTCGATGTCACTACCTAGAAACACGCCGCACCTAAGCAGCGACTGGCCCCGAAGATGATCGCTGACTAGAATGGCTCGCCGTCATGTCGCTGAAGCGCCAACACCGGACGTTCGCCCTCTATGATGATTGCCATGAATGCAGATCATCCGCATAGTTTAGAGGGTGTAGGGAGAGAGGCGATGGCACCCAGGCTCGGCGGA
>JAEYTV010000322.1 GCA_023433855.1 Pseudomonadota bacterium
ACCTCGGTCCGTCCTTCGGCGGCATAAACCTGGAAGATATCCGCGCGCCGGAATGTTTCATCATCGAGCAGCGCCTGCGCGAACTGATGGACATCCCCGTCTTTCACGACGACCAGCACGGGACGGCGATCATCGCCGCTGCGGGCCTCATCAATGCCCTGGAACTGACCGGCCGCGACCTGGAGACGACAAGGCTCGTCTGCAATGGCGCCGGCGCCGCGGCGATTGCCTGCGTGGAACTCGTCAAGGCCATGGGTTTCAACCCGGCCAACATCATTCTCGTCGACACGAAGGGCGTCATTTACCAGGGCCGCACCGAGGGCATGAACCAGTGGAAGTCGGCCCACGCGGTCAAGGCCGATCGTCGAACGCTCGCGGAGGCCATGGCGGGTGCCGACGTGGTGTTCGGGTTGTCACAGAAGGGCGCCTTCACGGAAGAAATGATCCGTTCCATGGCGGACAAGCCGATCATTTTCGCGATGGCCAACCCGGATCCGGAGATCACGCCGGAAGAGGGCGCGCGCATCCGCGACGACGCGATCATGGCGACCGGGCGCTCGGACTATCCGAACCAGGTCAACAACGTGCTCGGTTTTCCCTATATCTTCCGTGGCGCCCTCGACGTTCGCGCTTCGCAGATCAACGACGCGATGAAGATCGCCGCTGCACAGGCGCTTGCAGACCTGGCGCGCGAGGACGTGCCAGATGACGTAGCGGCCGCCTACCAGGGGAACCGGCCGCGCTTCGGCCCACAATACATCATTCCGGTTCCTTTCGACCCCCGCCTCATATCGGCCATCCCGGTGGCGGTCGCCAGGGCCGCCATGGAGAGCGGGGTTGCCCGGCGGGACATCCCGGACCTCGCCGCCTATGGCCGGGAACTGTCGGCGCGCCGCGATCCGATCGCCGCAACCACTCAAGGGATCTACGAGCGCGTTCGCCGGTTCCCGAAGCGCGTCGTGTTCGCCGAAGCCGAGGAAGAGCAGGTCATGCGGGCCGCCATTTCGTTCTCCCACCAGGAGCTCGGAACGGCGATCCTGCTCGGGCGCGACGATGTGATCCGCAGCGCGGCTGAAAAGGCCGGCATCGACCTCGACCGGCCTGGGATCGAGATCGTCAATGCCCGCCTTTCCAACAGGGTCGACGCATATATCGACCACCTCTACGCCCGGCTGCAGCGGCAGGGATTCCTGCTTCGCGACGTGCAGCGGCTGATCCACAACGACCGGAACCATTTCGCGGCCACCATGGTGGCCGTGGGTGACGCGGACGCCATGGTGACCGGGACAACCCGCAACTACGCGACAGCCTTGCAGGATGTGCGCCGCTGCATCGATGCCAAGCCGGGACACAAGGTCATCGGCGTGTCGCTGGTGATCGCCCGCGGGCGGACGATCTTCGTCGCCGATACCGCCGTGCACGACATGCCGAATGCAGAGCAGATCGCCGACATTGCGGTCGAAGCAGCCCGCGTCGCCAAGCGGATGGGCTACGAGCCGCGCGTCGCGCTGCTTGCCTACTCGACCTTCGGCCAACCGATCGGCGAACGGTCGGAACGCGTGCGCGAGGCGGTGAAGATTCTCGACCAGCGACGCGTCGATTTCGAGTATGACGGAGAGATGGGAGCCGACGTGGCGCTCAATGCTCACCGAATGGAACAATATCCGTTCTGCCGGCTATCAGGCACGGCGAACGTGCTGGTCATGCCCGCTATTCATTCAGCGTCGATCTCTACCCGCATGCTGCAGGAGCTGGGCGCTTCGACGGTGATCGGGCCGCTATTGGTCGGGCTCGACAAGTCGGTTCAGATCACGCAGATGGGCGCCAAGGACAGCGACATCGTCAACATGGCGGCGATCGCAGCTTACAACGCCGGGACCTAGGCCTTCTGCAAGGCCGGAGTGGACGAAGTCGCGCAGACTGGGTCCACTCCGCCAAGTGATGGAGACCGTCAGCAGTCATCAAACGAAGCTCGCTCGCTGCGCCATGTCGAAGATGCGGCGAGCCGCTGGTAAGTACCCAACACCGGGTGAAAAGGCGGTGGCAGCTCTTGCGAATACCCTCAGCCCGCAAACCGGCCAGCGTCGGCACCGTAATGGTTGATGTAGCGATCCGAGATCGCCGCGATCGGCAGGACGATGAGGACATCGGTCGTGTTGAAGGCATGGTCGATGACCGCGCCCTCCCCGACCATGGCGCCCAGGCGAAGATAGCCCTTGATCAGCGGCGGCAGGGAAGACAGCGCCCTGCGGCTGTTGATGTCCTCCATCGGCATCCGGTTCATCGATTGGTGCAACTCGGGATGCGCCGAAACCGCCCAGTCATCTTTCCCCAGCACCGTGTGGTGGAGGAAGGAAAGCGCCACGGCATGTTCCTGGGGATCAGTGCCGGGAAAAGATGCACACCCGAACATGGCATTCATGCCATGCCGCAGCGAATAGGCCCAGTTGCCCTGCCAGAGCAGCTCGACAGTGCGCTTGGTGCGGTAGTCCGGCAGGACGCAGGACCGGCCCAACTCCATGAACTGCTTGTCGGGATGGCGGGCAAGCAGCGGCTCGATATCGAATTCCGAGGCCGAATAGAAACCGCCATTGGCGATTGCCACTTCCTGGCGCAACAACCGGTAAGTGCCGACGATCTGGTCCTCGACGTCGCCTTCGATCGCGTGGTCGACAACCAGAAGATGATCGCAAAAGGCATCATATGCGTCGACATCCCGCTGAAGCCGCATAGCGACCGGATCGAGAGTGGCCTGCATCTCCTCTACGAACACACGGTAGCGTACGGCCTGCGCTGCCTCGATCTCGCGATCGTTGCGCGCCAGCCGCGTCTCGAGCGTGCCTATGCGACCAAGCACATCAGTGCTTGCCAGGATGGAGGCCGCGGATTGATTGGTATCTGGGGTCAAGTCACGGGTCAGAAGTTCAAATGCCACAGCGATACGCCCATATAGGTTGGATCACTGCTATACATCACGTCCCTGCTACAGCAGCGTGACAACTTCCCTTACCATATGTTCCCGCATGCCCCGCGTCAACGGACCTGTTGGCGCCTCGCCTCGGGTTGCGATACCAGGGCGATGTTGGCCAGAAGCCCGGCGGGGTCAATGGGCTTGTTCAGGACTGCCGCCGCTCCGTGGAGCAGGGCTTCTCGCCAGGCTGCCTCTCGGCTTTCGCCGGTGAGTACGATAACCGGCGGCGGCGTTTCGCGCACACGCAGAGCCTGCAGGAGATCGATGACGGTCCCCCCTGGCATGTGCATATCGGAAAGAATGAGATCTGGCGGGTCATCCTCGCCAAGAGCCATCTGGATCAAGGCCTGAAAGTCAGTCGCAAGGCGAACACGATGTCCTGCTTTTCCAAGTGCGGCCCGAATGAGCATGGCATTGACGGAATCGTCCTCGCCGAGCAGAACGTCGAGGCGCTCTGCCGGCAACTCGAAAACCGGCGGTGGCGTCAAGGGCTCCTGTTCGCTGAGAACATCCCGGCTTCGAAAGCCGCGCAACCGGCCGCTCAGAACGTCAATCAGCGATTTTTCCCTCAGTGGACGGATCAGCCAGGCGTCGAAAAAATCCTGCGGCTGCGAGGCTCGTTCCTCCGGATTGACCAGCAGTATCCGGTGAAGCCGCGCATGCGCTTTCTCGTTGGCATAGTCGGACGCGAGACGGTGATCAACGATCAGGTCGGTGTAAGGCAGGAGGCCTGCTGCGGCGCGATCGACAAGCATCTGCGCTTCCGCTGGGCGGGAGACATGCCTGCACCGCCCGCCAAGCGTCTCTATGGTCGAGACGGTGGCTGTCGCCGCCGGGCCTTCCGGCGCCAGCAACAGAACCCGCGAGCGGGCCAACAACCAGCTCTTTTCTGCAGAAATAGTCGTCTCGACGCGATGCAGCGGGAACATGACCTTGAACGTCGTGCCCTGACCCCTGCTGCTCACCAGCGACAGGGAACCTCCGAACTCTGCGAGTATGCGTGAGGCGATGACAAGCCCGAGTCCGGTCCCGCCGCTGCGCGTCTCGGCTGTTCCCACCTGTTCGAACTCACGGAAGATCCTCGCCTGTTCTTCCCCCGTCATGCCGGGTCCGGTATCGGTAACGGCGATGGCGACATGTTCCCCTTCCGTGAAGGCGCGCACCAGAACGCCCCCCTCGGACGTGAACTTCACCGCATTGCCAACGACGTTGAACAGCACCTGGCGGATCCGCGCAGGATCGAAGTCAAGGAGATCAGGTACATCCGAGGCGACAGTCGCAGCGATCTCAATGCGCTTTTCGTGCGCTCTCGGTGCCAGCATCTCGACCACGCTCTCGATCAGGTGCCGCAGGTTTTCGGCGCGATTGTTGAGGCGGAACCGACCTGCCTCCAAGGTGGAGTAATCGAGCAAGTCTTCCACGAGTTGGGCCAGCGCATAACCGGACTGACGGATACCACTGAGATAGTGCTGCTGCTCGGCACTCAGCTTGGTCTGCCCGAGAAGATGGGTCATCCCCAGAATGCCGTTGAGAGGCGTGCGGATTTCGTGGACCACCGTCGCGATCTGCCTGGACTTGGCAGCGCTTGACGCCTCGGCCTCTTTCCACGCTCGATAGAGCCGGACGGCGGGGCGCTTGCCCCACAAGCTGAAGAGCGACGCGGCCAAGGCGGCGAATGCGCGGCGACGCCCCCTCTGTTCTACGGCGACGGGCATCTCAGGAGGCGTCTCAGGAGCCTGCACGACCTGCGGCTCCGCCGGTTCAGCCTTTCCGGCCGGCACGGGCGACGCGAAGGCTGTGGCGATACGCTCATGTAGTTCGGCAATGTCGCGCATGAGGGGAAGACTAGCCGCGTTTCCTTCCCGATCCCTACACCGATTGTGTAAATTTTTACTGAGCGCGCTTTTTCGGGCCTAGGAGTTCATCAAGGATGACGAGACCGGCGCCGACGGTGATGAAGCTGTCCGCCAGGTTGAAGACGGCAAACGACCAGCTTTGCGTATGGAACAGGATATAGTCGATGACATGTCCGTACAGGAACCCATCGATCAGATTGCCGATCGCCCCGGCGATTATCAGCGTAAAGCCGGTATGGGCGAACGTCCGGTCAACCGGGGTGCGGCGCCACATCCAGACAACGAAGGCAACGATCACGACACGCATGCCGACAATGAACTCGCGCTCCATCCCCGACAACAGCGAAAATGCCACACCCAGATTGTAGGTTCTGTAAAGCGCGAGGACCGGCAGCAGACGAACAGGTTCCTCCATGGGCAGATAGGTCTCGACAGCGGTTTTCACCACCTGGTCAAGGATCACCGCAAGGGCAATGACAGCAAGCGCTGCCAGCGGTCTTGAAAGGAAGGCCGCACGTTCCGTCATGTCTTTTCATCCAACGCTAAAAGATGGCGACGCGCCTCGAAGAGCATCACCGCAGTCGCCACTGCCAGATTGAGGGAATCTGCCCTGCCCTGCTGAGGAATCCGCACCGTGCGGTTGGCGGCACTCGCCAGGCTTTCAGGCAAGCCGGATTGTTCGTTGCCCATCAGCAGGACCACCGGCTTCGCAGCGTAGTCAACGGTACGATAATCGACGGCCCCGGCGAGATGTGTCGCCACCACATCGACTTCGGATGCCTTATGCCAGGCCAGGAATTCGCCGACCGAGCATTTCACGAGGGGTATCGCAAAGACGGATCCCATCGTTGCCCGCACGGTTTCGAGCGAAAAGGGATCGGTGCACTCGCCGATCAGGATGACCGCGGACGCTCCCGCTGCGTCCGCTGTCCGGATGATGGTTCCAAGATTGCCGGGATCGCGGACCCGGTCCAAGGCAACAAACGTCTGGCGTTTTTCCGGTCTCAGGTCCTCAAGTCGCCTCCAGCGCTGCTCGAAGATGCCGACCACCATCTGAGGGTTGTCCCTGCGCGTAACTGACGACAGCACCTTTTCGCTGACTTCCAGCACCAGGCCACCTTGAGCGACCGTCCTGGCAGCGATCTGCTCCACCAGAGGCTTGCCCTTGGCGGCCTTCGCATAGACCAGCGTACGAATGGACCAGCCGAGTTCGAGCGCGTCTATCACGAGTTTCAAACCTTCCGCCATGAAGGTCCCGCTTTCCTCGCGGTGCTTCTTGTCGGTCAGTGCCTTTATGTCCTTGATGATCGGATTGGCAAGCGACGTGACTTCCTTCACCTGCCCGACCTTACGCGGTCCCGCTTTCGCAAACTCGCTCATGCCGGCACCCATCGGCTAAAGAGTGACGTTGACAGGGCGCGGCCGCGCTGTGTCCCATCTTTCCCGGCCTCCCGGATGACGAGTTCGCCCGATTCCACCGCGCCTTCCGCGCCCTTCATCGTATCGCGCATCAGTTCGTGAATAGAATAGAAGCTCGCCCGGATCGAATAGGCAGTGAGGACCAGGCCGATCGGTCTGGATGACAGGAGCTCGCGGCACACATCCAGCATCAGAGGCAGGTGGTCGAAGAGTTGCCAGACCTCGCCATTCGGGCCGCGACCGAATTTGGGAGGATCGGTGAGGATGATGTCATATTTGTTGCCGCGCCGCTCCTCACGCAGAATGAATTTCATCGCGTCTTCGCATATCCAGCGGATCGGCGCCTTTTCCAGCCTTGCCAGCGCCTGGTTCTCGCGAGCCCAGCCGATGGCCTTCTTGGAGGCGTCGACGTGGGTGACCTCGGCGCCGGCTTTTGCCGCGACCAGCGATGCCACCCCGGTATAGCCGAACAGGTTCAGCACCTTGACTGGACGTTTCGCCTCCTCGATGTGCGTCTTCATCCACTCCCAGTGCACGATCTGCTCGGGGAACACGCCGACATGGCGGAACGCCGTGAACCGGCCCAGGAAATCCACACCCAGCAGTGAAAGCGGCCATGTCTCGCCCAGGGCCTGCCGGGGAAAGCGCCAGCGCCCGATGCCGTCCTCGTCCGCCTCGCCGGCAAATACCGCATCGGCCCGCTCCCAGGCATGCGCCGGCAGGGACGGCTGCCATAGCGCTTGCGCCTCCGGTCTGACGATCCGGTAGGAGCCGTATTGCTCAAGCTTTAAACCGTTTCCGCTGTCGATCAGGTGAAAATCGCCGGCGCCGGAGGAGTCGAGAAATACGGGGACCCGCTCTGCCGGCACGTCGCCGCTGCGCGTCATCAACGGGCGGCTTTCCGCCGGGGCGGATGGCCG
>JAEYTV010000452.1 GCA_023433855.1 Pseudomonadota bacterium
GAGTGGAAACCCCAATCTCATAGACGATGTCGCAAGCGCCGTTTTCAGCCAGCCCCCTGCCAGTGACGTTCTCCGCAGCCCCCTGATCGGTGTAAACGGAGATGAAGGGACGCTCCTCGCCGATCCGGAGAGAGCCGTCAGCTGCTACATCGATCGCGCCGTTCGGTGTGTCCAGCACATTACTCCCCACCAGCGTCCGACCTTTTATTGCCTCAACAGCGGCGATCCGCAGGGCGATCCGGACGAGGCTCATTTCTCACCGAGCTCCAGCACTAGTCGATTTTCCCCGCGATCATCGACGCGCAGGACTTCGAACCACGGTTGTCCGGGCCGTGCGAGAGCTCGCACCGCGTCACCTTTGCGTGGATCAGGTCCGTGGTATTTGCTGCGATCGATGTGCAACTCGGCCTTACCCGCGGCAATGCGGGTACGCCAGTTGCGATTTGATCCGCCACTCGCGGTGGTTTGTTCACCGCCGCCCACTCTCAGCACTGCATCGACATCGACCATCATCCGGTTCGGGTCCGGGTTCTCGTCCTTCAGGAAGGAGAGTTTTACCGGTTCGGCGAAAGCCCTATCAACTGCCGCGACGACACGGTCTCGGACTTCGTGAAAGCGGGCGGCGACAGGCATTATTTGTCTGCTTCCTTCTTTGCCGACTTAGCCGACTTGGCCGCCCTTTCTTCGATCGGTTTCCCGTCTTCATCCAAATTGACGAACTCGTGGGTCCCGGCTTCGACCGCGCTGGTTGCGGGGCCGTGCCGCATAGTCTCGACGTTCCCGGTCTTCAGGTTTTTCACAAGCATGGGATCAGCCTCCTCAGTTGCTGCTTGTCAGTTTGACAAGCAATGCGGGTCGTTTGACGAGCGGGAGCGGGTTGGACTGGCTGTGCAGCTTGATCCACCGTTGGAATTCCGGATCGACGGCCGTACGAACGTAGATCTCCTCACCGAGGGTGTTCACGGTGTCGATGAAATCCGCTGGAGCCCAGTAGGTGCTGAAAACGTCCTGCGTTCCAAGCGGAAAAGCGATTGCCTCGCCAGCGGGAATGAACCGGCGCGTGCCGTAGGAGCCATTCTCTTGCAGGTACGAAGCCCCGCCGCGGTACTCCTCGATTGTCAGACCATGGAACGGAAAACCGCGGCGGACGTCCTGCCGAAGCGGGTTGTTCTGACCATCGTAGTATTTGAAGATCTCTTCCACCTTGGCGTGAGCGATAAACTTCTCATACCATTCCGGGGAGGCAAGGACATGAACGCCGCTCATGGTCTCGCCCAGGAGGTTGTCCTCCATGTAGGAAACGACCTCTCTGGCTTTTGCCTTTACGTCGGTGGCGGCGGTTCCGAGAACGAAGTCTACCGTTTTCTGCGTGACGCCGAATTCAGTGAAGAGGTTCAGCAGCGAAGATCCGTCGCTGTCGAGGATCTCACCGCGCAGCGCTCCCATGCGCATGTGTTCCAGGGTGATTGCATGCTTGCGCCGCATGGTAATCTGCTTGCGGTTGACGAGAGCGGCGACCGATTCCAGGACTCCGTCAGAAGCTACCCGGGAGACGATGTTCTGTACATCGTCTGCTCGAACGTAGTCATCGTGAGGTATGTGGAACGTCCCGAACTGGCGAATACCGCGCTTTTCGGGCGTCCCTAGAGACGGCGGAGCTCCACGTTCCCGGGTTGGCAGAAGGTTGAGGGTGCCGTTGTTGTACTCCACGGCAACAGTAGTCGTGGTGAGGGGCTCTGAAGAGAACAGGCCGAGCTCCCGGATACGGCCATAGTCGTTGGGAACGATGTTGATCGCCTGCGTCAGTGACGTCGACGAGAAAGCCGCATTGCCGAAGATGTCTAGAATTGTCAGCATGGATCAGGCTCCTTCGCGCACGAGGATCGGCGGGTTCAGTGCGCCGAGGGCTGTATGAACGGCCGCACGCTCGCCGGACGTATCGATGTCCGCGCCATACTTGAGGCCTTGGTGGACGACGATCGCGTCGCGGGCGATGATGACCGCAGCGGCATCTTTGGACGTCGCGTCGACCGTCTGCAGAACGATCCCGGCCGCTGTCTGGCTGCCATCATTGGCGGCTACAGTCACAGGCTTATATTTGCCGGAAGCGGTGATCTTCCCGACGACCGTGCCGGTCTGCACAACGCCGGCGCCGGAGACGATGACAACTTCTTCGCGGGAAAAATGGCTGTCAGCTTCACGCTTCAGCCAGTCGCTTGCGTAGCGACCTTCAGTGAGCACAGTAGCCATTAGATTGCCTCCTTGCCGAGCAGCTTGCGCATAGAGTTGACCATCAGGTTTTGATTTTGCGCCGAGGCTTGGCTTGGCTTCCCGTTCAAGCCTTCCGCGTTCAAGCGACGCTTCTCGAGTTCGGCAGTATCGCTGAGAGCGGAAACGGTGGTCGGAGCAGCGTGAGCGGCTGCAAGCGCCGTCTTGATGGCCTCTTCGGAGAGCTCCGTATCTATGAGGGTTTCCGCCAGGGCTTCACGGCCCTTTGCTTCTTCCATCGCCAAGACCGTCTTGCGGCGAGCCTGGTAGGCGACGACAGCAGCGCGACCCGCGTCAGCCGTCGCCTTCTCTGTATCGGCGGAATTGTCCCCGCCGTTCGTTTTGTCCGCCATGGTTTTCTCCTGTGCTGGACGTTGCGCGGCAGGGGCCGCTTTCATGGTCGGGGCCGACCAATTCTTTTGGTTTGAAAGCGCCACAAGGCGTTTGGGCGCGTGCGCATAGGTGCGGTAATCGAAAGCAGCGACTGCATCGGATCGCACTTCGGTGGTCGCGTCTGCGAAACCCTCGTCAACAGCTTGTTGCGGAGTAAACCACCGTTCCGACTTCATGATCTCGCGGCACTGCTCCGGTGTTTTTCCGCTCTTCGCGGCGTAAACGCGAGCATAGGCGGTCGCGAGCGCCTCCAAACCTTCGATGGTCTTGGAGTGCTCTTCCGAAGTGCCCCACGTCAGCCCTGAAGGATCGTGGATCATCATCACCGCGCCGGCCGACATGGTGACGGTATCGCCAGCCATTGCGATCAGGCTCGCCGCTGAAGCCGCTATCCCCTCGACAACGACGTTCGTCGTGCCGGGACGAGCGGAGAGCAACGCGTGAATTGCCGCTCCCTCCGATGCGATACCGCCGCCAGAGTTGATGTGAACATCAAGATCCGATTCGTCTTCGATCTGTGCGAGCGCGAGAACGACATCGGAAGAAGTAAAGCCATCCTCGAAATAATAGTCGCCGACATAGCCGGAAAGCCGGAGCTTTCCGTTCTCAAGTACCGCAGCCATGACAAGGTTTCCTCAGTAGGGTCGCATGATCCCGCGAACGGCGTAGCGCTTGCGAGCTGGTGTCTCACCGCGAGAGATCTGGCAGTTGCGGATCGCCTCCTCGAGCGCCCGCTTTACGTCGTCGAGTTTCGCGTTGGCGAAACGGGACATATCCTCGCCGAAGCGAGCCTCGGTGATCATTTCCCCGGTAAGGAGAGCTTCCTCGACCTTCCGGAGCAGGACGGCGCGAGCGCACCAGTCAACGGCAATGGGATCTTCAGGCATCGACGCCCTCGTTTGTCGGATCGCGTTGACCTTCAGCAGCAGCGCCTAACGGACCGCCGGAACCGCCGCGGCTCCGACCGTGAGGAACCGCCATGCCGATATCTTCCAGACGTTTGATCTCCCGGCCGGCTTGCTCAACCTCTTCTTCCCAATCGAGACCTTTCGCCGCGTAGATGCGTTGAAGCGTCGTGGATCCGGTTTCCAGTTGCACCTTGTCTGCCAAGGCATCCTTGTAGGGGTCGGCTGTAGGTCGTTCGGGCCCCCGCCACTCGGCCCAGACAACTTTCTGCTTGTTCGCGAGAAAGGCGCGATAACCACCTTTGAGGGGAATACGCCCCTCTGCGATACCTTCTTCAAGCCAGCTCTCGTAGACGCCCTGAGCGAATGGCGCAGCGACACGTTCCCGGCGGCGCGTCGTGATTGGCCAAACGGTCGACGTGGACATCCGAACCGAAGAGTATGTCGCCGCCGAATTATCCATCGACAAGCTTTCGAAGGTGATCCCGAGGCACCTTGCCATCTCACGCTGGAGGTTCTGTGAGAATGGAAGATACTGCGAACCAGGCGTGGCCGCCGTGTGCATCTGGAATTCTTCGCCAGGACCAAGATGGTTGATCCTCGCAGAATCGGACATCGAGATGCCCTTTTCCTTCAGCGCTTCGATCCTCATTCCCCAAACGTCGATAAGATCCTGCGCGATCGCGCCAACATGCGATTTCCAGTCGCCTTGGAAGCCTACGGGGGCTTCTGTATCGGCGAGGGTCTCGATTGCCTGGAACGCCTCAGCGCTTGGCTCTGGGCTCTTGATGGTCGCTGCGAAGATCGTTTGCATCAACGCAGTGGCGAGCGTTGCATCGGCAAGCTGATCGTATTGGGCCAACACTTTGAGGGCGGGGGCAATTACAGAAATCCCCCGGGGACTTCCGGGATTTTGCCCACGATCCATAACATGGATCACGTTCTGGGCAAGGATCTCCCGGTCAACATCAACGCCCCTCTCGCGGCTCCTGAACCGGTAGCCGAGTGCTCTACCGCGAGCATCATGGAGGATACCCTGATCCAAACCTTCGGATTCGCGGGTCGTGCGAGGCAGCCTATGAGGCGCTACCAAGCTCACCTTGGTTCCCGTTGTAAGCCCGGAGGAGCTGCGCTCACGAACGGTAATGAAGTCAAGAACCCCGAATGCCTCGCCATAGGCAAGGTATGTCCGAACAACGGCATCCAGCATCTCGGGGACGGTCATCTTGCCGGCAAGATCGCACTCAGCAGGGTTCCATGCCCAGCGGCGATACTCGGCCTCAACTAACCGGCACCACGCCGAACGCTCTTGGTCCGAATAGCCGAGGCCGGCGAGATCTGGACGCGCATTGAGCTTCAGTTCAGTGCCAATTGTGTCCGCGACAATCTGATCGGCCGCTCCCGCAATCCAGCCCGAGTTGTGCAGAAAGTCGAGCGCGAGTGCGGAAGCTCGTTCCGCTGCTTCGAAGACATCGAACCGAGCGTCACGTGTCACGGCCCGCCTCATGCTCAGGATGCCGGCCCGATCACCGCGAAGAAACCGCATGGTGGCCTTCGAAGCGCCGGCAACTGAAGGCTTCGCACCTCCGCGAAGCCAGTTCTTAAGGCCACCCATCACGAGTAGGATCTCCACTTCTTCCGCGCTTGGCGGGGCTTCGTCAGGCTTGTTTCCGGCCGCTCTGGTTTCTGTTTTACAAACGGATCTTGATCCGCCGCCTCGAAGAGATCCTTCGGCTCGTCAGCGTTCCCGTGAAGATCGAGGACCATGTCAGCCCACCTGTCGAGCGTAAGACGCCGCTTGTTCTGCAAATGCCATGCGAGCGCAAAGGCGTAGACTGTTGCGTCGAACCAGTCGTTCATCCGCCCCACCACTTTTTTCCACTGCCTTCCAGCGCTTGGCTTGATCAGCCGACGGGCGCGCCGGGTTACACTGGAACGGGCCTCCTCGTCGGCATCAACAAGGCGCTCCGCCGTCAGCTCCTTGGCAAAGTCCGGGTCGCAGAGGTCAGCAGCGAAGTGGATCGTATTGCGAGGCCACTGCCCGTTATCAGCTCTGCCCTGTACAAGGTTTGCCATCGCGGCGGTGACGGCAGTTTTAACGTCATAGAGGCCGACTGGGTACAGAAGCACCTTCGCGACCACTCGCTTTTTGTGGTCCTTGATGTCCTTCTTCACCGGCGTGCCAAGCCACGGAAGCCCGACCGGCTCTCGCCCGTCGAGGGCATAAACATTCGGGCGGCCGGCACAGAAGCGATAGACACGATCCGTCGCCCATCCTGAGTCGACGCCGTTAAGATCAATTCCCTTCTCGCGTAAGCCGCTCTCCGTGGGATATGTCCGCGCCTGCGCGTCGGAGAGTTTTATCCATGGCTCGTCCGATTGATCGGGCGCTCCCTCGAATATCTCTCGGTCGATCAGTTGGATCTGATCGCGAGGTCCGAGCGCATATACGACCCACTTTATGCCGTATCCCTGCACGTCGGCCGCTGATACGATCAGTGCTGCCCAAGATGGAACGACCCGTGACGGCAGTAGCTCGTTCTTCGCCGCGTCGACGATCTTTTCCCACTCGACCGTGACGCCGCCAGGATCGTACGGCTCTGCAAGATCCTGCTGGCAGAAGGTGCGCATCTTGGTGACGTCACCCTGGGCGTCCTCCCACCGCGCCCAGATCTCCGCCCACTTTTCGCGAGGCGCGTAAGCTGCCCAGAGATGATAGCTCGGTTGCCAGCTGCGGCACCTACCCTCACATGGCGGGCAGATCCACTGATCGAGTTCCGCCGGAGGGATCACCAGAGGCACTGGGTCTGCACCTTCTGCAACACGGCGAGCAATCCAGTGACCGCGTTCGTTCATGTCCCGCTTATGGCCGTCGAGCATGACGCCATCGCAGGACAGGCAGCGCATGTGCACCGGCAGATCAAGCTCAGGATCTTCTGCACGCATCATATCGAAGCTGAGTGCCTGGAACGTCCCGCAATGCGGACAGGGCACATACCGATAACGCTGGTCACCAGCTTCGAAGTCGTCCGTGATCGCGCACTCGCCCGCAACGCCCGGCGTGGATCCCTGCCACTCCTTGGCGAGGTCGCCATACATTTTCTGACGGGCGCGAGCCTGATCGCGTGGGCTGCCACGACCGTCGACATCTTTCGGGTAGCCGGTCACCTCGTCCATGGCGAGGTACTTGATCGACACCATCTGCAGGCCCTTTGAAGAGCCTGCATTGACGATTTGGCAGAAGCCGCCAGCATAACGCTTGAACGAGGTCGTGCTGCCCTGCTCATCACGGCTGCTGACCGGCATGACCTTGTGCGAGATGCGCTTTGACACATCGATCGTCGGCTGCAGTTTGACCCGGTTGAACTTTGTTGCCTCCTCCAGTGTCGGCAGGACGATCATCATCGAGCCTGGCGACTGGTCGACAATGAAGCAGAACCAGTTCTCGATCGCAGTGGACTTGCCCAACTGCGCAGCCCAGCGGCAAGTGACGCGACGAGCCGGATGATCCGGGTGCAAGCAATCCTGCGGTTCGCGCAGATATGGCACCCTGTCGGTTCGGAAATCTCCGGGCCACGGCGAACCCGATTCCGGAGACACTTTGCGATACCTGTCGGCATGCTCGCTGAGCGTCAGATCTTCTGTCGGCTGACTGGCAGCAGCCATGCCGCGGAGAATGGCCAACGCGCCGTTGGGGAGATCGGGGAAGCGAACCCTGATATCCTGAACGGTCATTGCAACAACTGCGGTTCTGCCTCGAAGGCCAAGGCGTCGTCGCCGGCATCCTCCCGGCGCCGCATTGCGTCGAGCTTTTCCAGCACCTGTCGATTGAAGACCGCAACCCCAGTCTTCGTGAAGTTCTTGAGCGCGAGACGCACGATGCGCTCATCCCATCCGTACTTCAGTGACAAGGTCTGAGCCTCGCTTTCGATCGCCCTCTCAAACGCCGATTGCATCATGGCGACGGCATCACGCCCCGCTTGGTCGACTTCCGCTACCGGCGTCAGCTCCTTGCGGCGCTCGGCCAGATCCATTTCTCTAAGTTCGGCATCAGCCTGAGCCTTACGAGCGGCGCCATCGGACTGCGACCCTGTGAAGCGGCCGTTCGCGTGACCACTTGCGGTCCGCGGCTGACCAACCGCCGGCGTGGGTGCGGAAACCCTGATCCGGATATTCTCCGCGCGATGCGCAACAAGCGCAACGTAGTCGACCAGGTTGGACTTGCCGTCCGGCTTCAGCGGCAGGGCCTCGGCGTGCTGCTTCAGGTACCGCGAGAGCGTGGAACGGTCTACGCGGTCACCGGCAGCCGTCAGCCTGGATGCCGCATCCGTGATCGAGATCCATTCTTCGTCCATTGTGCATCGTTCCGTGCATCACGTGTGCTTGCACGTGTATTCGTGTACCGCTTGCGAAGGGTCCCACTGGCGAAATCGCGCAGTCGCGCGCTTCCGTGCGGGTGATTTTCTGGCATACGGTCCCTGAATGGGGGGGTGTGGCGGCGGCGCAACACCGATGGGGTTCACGGGACCAGCTTCCGGAGGGCGGCGTCCACCCTATCCTGAAGCAGAGGACCGGCGATGCGGTCGAATGCAGCCTTCGTCGCCCCCTTGGTCATCTCCGTCGGAATGACGACGCCCGACCGGGCGAACGTTATGCGGCTTCCTGACCGGTTGAGCCTGTAGAACGCGTGACCATCGAACTTTGCTACAGCCTTCCGATCTGGAAAGCGGCCACCCTTCATGAACGCGCCCGGATAGAGCGTGGCCTTCCCGAATGGTTTAGCAACCACGCCGGCTTCGGTTTCCCGTGGGCTCAGATATTTGAGGCGGATGTTTCCACCTCTGGTGATCATCTCATAGGACAACCGACCGGGTCGCGCTACCGTCGGGTCGCCGACAGCCTTGACGATCGTCTTTCGTGGCAGGCCGGTCTGCTTCGTCAGGTTGCGGATCACCTGCGTCTTTGCACGGTTGCCGACCTGGTTGACGATCCGGGGCAGAACGTTCGGGAAGCGCTCGTTCAGCAAGATAACTCTCTTGCCGAACCTTCGAACGTTTTCGTCTGCCCATTTCGCGATGATCAGAGACATCACCTACCTCACCGAATAGGTGCAGCCGCCATCACAGCGGCGAGGTTCATAACAGCCTCCCTCGTTCAAGGACGAAAGTGACAAAGCCCATACTCTAGAAGCACGAAAGGCGCCCCGAAGGACGCCTCATCATCTGGTCATAGCAGTAGCACTTGCACTGAGTCGGTGCCTCTCCTGAGGCTGTCGGGGCTGGGGTAGGAAGCCCTGTTCCGTGACGCCGGTCCGGCGTCGTCTGGCCCGATCAGGTCGAGCGATGATGACGGTGAGACATTCCTACGTGTCCAATACCCATACGACTCTCACAGCTTTTTAAGAAACGCAAGGGGGATGCTCGCGAGGTCGAAGGCGCGTCCCTGCACGTCGATCCGGACGCTCGCCCTCGCTTGCCGGCACCACTTTACCGAAGTCACGACACACATAAAGCCGGCGAATGGCCCCATCACGATATCGGCTCTGTCACCGTCCTTCATCGTCTTGTCGACCGCGATGCGGGGCGTTTCCGTTTGCTGATAAAAGCGTCTGAAAACATCCACATCAGCGTCGCGTATCACGTGATACGAACCGGCATGGCTACCGACGATATCGACGACATTTTTGTGGCTTCTCAGCCCAAGAAATGCCGCCGGCGAGGGAACGATCCGCACCAGCATGTAGCCCGGAAAGCATGGAATGCTGCGCTCTACCTTCCGGCCTCGACGAACCTCTACCACCATTTCACGGGGCATGAACGCCTCGATCCGCGATGCCCGCAGAGCGTTTTCCACAGCCGATTCGCAGTCTTTTTTGATCTGCAGGCAGTACCAACGAGCTTCCCACAGCTTCTCATAGACACGATCGACACACGCGGCAGACCGATTCGCCTCCTCCTCGCCGATCTCGCGTCTAACCCGGGCGATCTTTTCCATTCCTTGCGTCACGTCCAGTTCAACCCCTTTGTGCATCATCGTGATCCTATGCCGCATCATCATTGCCCTTGCCCTCGTTCAGACGCATCTGGAAATCCGCCATGGCGTCCTCAGGCTCCCCCGGCGGGAGGTAGAACCAGTCCCACTTGGTCGAAGGCCAGGGCCAGCCATGGCGCTCGAACATCTCCTGCCACCGCTGGGCAAGCCCGCTGTCACGATGCACCTTGGTAAAGCCTTCCGAGATCGTCACCAGCGCTGTAGCCACCAAGGACGGCCTGGGATCGGACGCCATCGCAGACGCCTTGGGCCATCCGTATTTCGCCCGCCTCTCACGCTCGATGGCGCGGGCCCTGTCGGCGTCTCGCATCTGTGCCTGCTGGAACGCGGTCAGCGCCGGCCATGCGGTCGCCATCGGTTTGGAAACTTCGGCCAGCAGCAACGCCATCCATGGTCGGCTCATCGCGTTGTGCAGCTGCGGCGCGGATGCCTCCGCCTTCGCTTCCGTCACGTCGTCGAACAGCTTTTCCCGGAAATAGGTGGATGGCGCCGGCACATGGCTCTTGCGCTGCGCCTTCAGCATGGCGAACCATGCATCCCGACGCTGTTCCGCCCTCTCGCGCTCCCCAGCCGTCAGGGAGAACCATTCGCGCTTGGCCTGTTCCTTCGGCATACCGGCAAACCCAGGCCAGTCCTTGATCGTCCGCCAGAATGCCCGCTCGATGGCTTTCGCATCTTCCTGCCCAAGCTCGCGCGCACCCTCTCTCGGATTTACTGGTTCTATTACTGGTTCCCTTACAGGTTCTATTGAGGACTCAGGAGTCCGGTTCAAAGCGCCACCAGAGTCCGGTTCAAAGGTGCAATCCTGTCCGGTTGAAGCCTCGTTTGAGGCGGACAATTTGTCCGGTTCATTTTCGGCTGTTTCGGCATGCACCGCGCGGCGAAATCCCGGCTCGAATGCAAGGCTGTAGCGGTTGGCCTTGCGGTTTTTCCCTTCGCGCGCCTCGGTCCAGTTCACCAGTCCCTTGTCTCGCAGCGAGGCAAGCGAGCGCCGCACGGAGCGCTCGTCGATCTCACACGCGTCCGCGAGATAATCCTGCTTCGGATAGCAGCCGTAGATCGGGTTATGGCAGTCGGCGAGGTGCCAGAGCACGCGGGCTTCCGTGCAGGAGATCCCGCGGATCTTCACCGCCCACATGGTTGCTTCGTGGCTCATGAGCGTCTCCAGACGCCGCCGAAGTCGATTGCTATGGCCATTCAATCCCCCAGTCCGACCGGTTCGCGCCCTTCGGCGATACGCCGCAGCCGCCCATTGATGCAGCAGAAGGACATATGACTTGCTATATGCCCGTCGTCGCGCCGGTCTTCGCGCAGGATGGACAGCATGGATTCGAGGTAGAAAAGGCCCTCGCCGAAACCGGAGAGCCGCAGCCAGCGGCGTATGAACGCCTCGTCGAGGATCAACCCCGACAGTGGGCACCGGAGCAGCCACAGGGCCATGTCCTGCTGCGTGGCGCAGTCGGATATGTCGAAGGAGGAAGCCGCGTCTCTCAACGCCCGCCCTCCCTCTGCCAGCGATAGAAGTCTGCCCGGAGCCTCTGGAAGCGTTTCCGGGCATCCTCGTCTGCGTTGAGTTCCGCCTTGGAGGCAATGCGAAGCATGCCCTTCATGCGAGTTTCGGCGGCAAGCGGTGAGCCGATCGCTCCAGACAGGCCCTGCGCTTCGAGGAAGCCCCAGAAGCGCCGGTTTTCGCAAAGCTGCTTGGCCTGGAAACCGAAATTCTCTTCCCGCTTGCTTCCGAGCAGCCGGTCCAGTTCGGCCCGCAGCTCGCGCACCCGCTGCACGGCCCGCCCGATGAAGCCGAGGAAGAAGAACAGGTTGTCGAGCGCGCCCGCGATCAGCTCCTGCTCGTCCGGCAGGGCTTCATGGTGCAGGGTGAGGATCTTCACTTCCTCGCCGGTGGAGCGGAGCGCGAAGAGATGGATGCCATCGCGGTCGGCTTCCATGTTCCACTGGTCGCCTTGCAGGCGGTCGGCGATGCCGCGCAGCTGCTGCAGCTTGTTCAGTTCCTTTTCCTTGTCGGTCAGGGGAGGCATCGCGTTCATGCCGCCTCGCTTTCCGCCCCAGGCGCGATAGCAGGCAGGTAGTCTTTCCAGTCGACGCGGCTGATGATCGTCTGGTTGCCGTAGCTGCCGTCTTCCTGCATCTCCCACACGAACCAGGCCGTGTTCATGCTGCTGGAGGCGACGGGTCCCTCCCATCCGTCCCGGTGCATCATCGGCAGGCGGCGCTTGAAGCAGATGATTCGCGCTGGGGGGTTTTCCTGCAGCGCGAACTCCCGATCAGGATCATCGAACCCGAACCAGAAGTTGGCATTCAGCAGCAGGGCCATCTTGCGCGGCCGGTGCACCTTCAGGGCATGCGCGACGAAGGCGTTCAGCACCGGTCCGTAAGGCGGATTGGATATGATGTCCGGTTCCGCTTCGTTGCGGCCCGTTTCGAGGAAGTCGATCACCTCCTGGCAGACACCATCGCTGTCGCTTGTGCCGTAGTCGACGAGATCCGAAAGGATTACGCCAAAACCCGCTGCCTCCAGCAGGCGGGAGATCGCACCTTTTCCGCAGGCAGGTTCGAGGACCCAGAGCTTGAACCGCTCCAGTGCCAGCAGCGCATGGACCGCTTCGGGCGGCGTTTCGTAGAGATTGTTGCCCCGCTCTTCCTTGGTCGCCGTCTTCGTGCCGATCGATGCCCGAAGGCTTGCGCGGCTCGGCTCCAGCCCCGCGGCAAGGCGCGCCGCAATCGCCCGCTCGACGATGCCGGGTGCCCCTCGTTCAGCATCCGCCAGCCGGCGAGCGTCGAGGATTTCCTTGCGGGAGAGACCGGTATCGGACGCCAACAAACCGTTTCCATATGGAACGGTTTTCGGCCTTCCTCCCTTTGCGGTCGATCCGACCAGTCCCGCCGCCTGCGCCGCATCCCATTCCGCCGCGATCGCCATCTTGGCGCGCGCCTCGATCAGCAGTGCATCGCCTTGCAGTTGCCGCGCCTTGGCGCAAAGGGCTTCCGTCGCCCCGAACTTTTCCGCGAACTGCGCTTCGGTTTTGGCCTGGGCATAGGCGCCGGCCGCGACAATCCGCGCCCGGATGACATCGCCATCGTCGAGCAGCGCCCTCGCCCGTTCCACTGTCGCGACGAGCCCGGAGGCGTCGATTCGCTCCACCACGGAACGATCGGCGACAGGAGCAGGAACGGCGTCGCGTTGCGTCGGCGCTTCGGCTTCCTCGCCATCCAGCCAGGCAAGCAGCGCCCGCGCCTTCTCGGTCGGGTACCAGAGGGAAGCCTGTTTCCGGTCGCGCTCCAGGTAGCCATGGGCGTTGCAGTTCGCCGCCGCCGTGCGTTCAGCCTGCCCGGAATCCTCGAAACGCCCCTCGGTAATCGCCGCCCGAACGATGGCGAGCCCGCGCGGCCCCGGCACCTTGAAGGGTCTCTTCTGATCCGCGCCCATCAGTTCACCCTCGCCAGCTTGTCGAGATAGGCCGCACCAGCCCGGGTGATCTGGAAGCTGCGGGGCTGCTCCGGGACGCGCTGCAGGTATCCGGCATCCAGGCACCTCCGGGCGAGCGCCAACTCGTAAGGCTCCGCATGCAGGGGCTCGCCGGCGAAACGGACACGCCGCAAGAAGGTGCAGGCAGCAGCACCGATCGGCTGGATGACGGCATCACTCATCGCTGCCACCAACGATCTTCAGGGCCGCCGTCCGGTCGCCGCCCTTGGCCAGCACCTGCGCATAAAGCGCCTTCTGCTCCATCGCCTTGCTGATCAGGTTGTCGAGATCCTGCATGCCCTGTCTCGCTTCCGTGCCGCTCACCACCATGTCGGAGAAGGAAAGCGAGGCATTGCGCTGGAATTCCGTGGCGGCGGATCCGACTTCGAGCGAACCGCGCACCAGGCAGGAGCCTTCGGCATTCACTTCGCGCGGGTCCGTCAGCTTGCAGCCGTGCAGCCCGGCCATCACTCGCGTCACGCAAGGGTCGCCGCATTCCGCTTCCAGCCGTAGCACGGCCGGGATCGGCAAAAGCTCGGTATCGGCATCATTGTTGCACCGCCCGACCTGGCTCTTGGACAGGGAGCAGGCGGCGGCCGCAGCTTCGATGCCGCCGTTTTTCTTGATGAGAAGGCGGTTCGCAGCCTTGAGCTGGTAAAACCAGGCATTGGTGAGAGTGTCCTGCATTGGAAGTCTCCAGACATAGCTTTCCCGCGCCGGGAAAAATCCCGTGCGTTTCCCTTCGTGGGAAAGGATCAGACGTGAGAAGTTCAGGGCCTCAGATCATGGAGGTCCACATGCACGCAGCACGCAGAAACGAGCCGGTCGGGGCACGACGCGGACGAGCCCCGACCGGTTGGAGCGCCAACCCTGGGAGGAGGAGCGGGAGGGCGCAGACAGCGAACGGGGAGGAGGTTCGCTCGCTGAGGGAAAAGAAAGGCCGCCAGGGCTCAGAGGTCCGCCACCCTGGCGACAGTTGGCGCGGCCGCGTACCTGGCCGCGCGGGCGAAAAAGCGAGAGGCGCATCATTCGGCGGCCTCTCGCGGTAGCAAGCTCTCGAAGCGAACCCCTGTTTCCCGATTGATCGCAACCGCCAACCGCAAAGACGGCGTAGCCTTTCCGGCGCGAATTTTGGCAATCATTGATCGATCGCATCCCACCCTTTCCGCCAAGAAGGCGTCAGAGATCTTCGCTTCGTCCATGTGCTGATCGAGTTCGCTCATGGTGCGAGAATGTGAATGTCATGAACGTGAATGTCAAGCACATCGTGCATGGCATTGCATGGCGCTTTGCTTATTCAAGTGAGAAAATGTGAACATGGCTCCCGTGAAGAAACCAAAGCACCAGCTTCAGCGCACCTTCCTCCGCGAGTGGCGAGAATATCGCAATCTCAGCCAGGAGGCCGCCGCCTCACGCCTGCACATCTCACGCACCTTATTGTCGAAGATAGAGAATGCGAAAAGCCCCTACACCCAGCAGTTCATGGAGAATGCTGCTCAGGCGTACGGGTGCGACGTCCCAGATCTAATTATGCGTAACCCGCTCAATCGCGATGCACTTTGGTCGATACAAGATCAGCTGAAGACAGCCCCGCCGGAGATCCAAAAGGAAATCTTCGATTTTGCGAACTTCCTTCTTCAGCGAAGGACAAGCTAGAGGATTTCCACACCAGTGAGGTCGAGCGATATCGCATTGATCATCGCAAGCTCCTTCTCGTGCCGCTTTCCATCGGCATCGATGACCCTCACAGCGGCCATTAGAAGACGCTTTGTACGAGTCTCTCCTTCAGCAGTCAGTGCATTCAGAGCGCGCATAATCGCCTCCTCAGAAGGTCGCAACCGTCCGGCAAATCGTCGGATCGACGCGATGTCTCCATCATCGAGCATCACGCCCGTTCTCTCTGCAAGGCTTGCCAGATAGTCGGTTTCAACTTCGATTTCTTCTGGACGCACCTTTCCGTCCGACTTCGCCAGAGCCGCCAGAAGTACTGCGTCATGACGAATTGAGTTCAAAATGCCAGCCCACCGAGCGCCGTCATCGGCACGCTTTGTAGAAACAGGCAAAGCCATTCCAAAATTCTGCTCGAGAAACAATGGAACGTCGTCGAATACCTCACCATCGTAATCAATGAAGCACTGTATCCGGTCAACACGGAACTGACGCTGCGCTTTCCGCTCATGACAATGGGCGAGAAGTGAGGGAATCCCATTCGTGCCGCCGACGATGCTCCAGACTGTTATGCGCCTGGTCGAAGGCTTGCCGGCCGAGTTAACATACTCGATCAGGAAGGATTGTCCTTCCGCGTCCCCAATGTTCTCGGCACGCCTGACTGGCTCCTCATCAACCTCCGGCAATACAATGAGAAGCGGCGAAGGAGGCGCGGGCAACGATATAATTTCGGCCGCAAGGTCACGCGCAATCTGGTTAATGTTCATACCTACTCCCCCCACTTAACTACCGCAAATCGTGCAGAAAATCCGGCCGGATTGCAACTGTTCGGTGCGAGACGATTTGTGCACATCAGAAACGGCAGTTCATGACATTCACATTTGCACTTGACGCGCATGTGAATGTCATGCACATTCTTTC
>JAEYTV010000545.1 GCA_023433855.1 Pseudomonadota bacterium
CATGTATCTCGGCCAGATCGTCGAGATGGGCACGCGTACGCAACTGTTCAGCAATCCGCAGCATCCCTATACCCAGCGCCTGCTGGCGGCAGTGCCGGTGCCCGATCCGCGCCGCCAGCGCGAACCGGGCGTGCGACTTTCGGGCGACATACCGAGCCCCGTCTGGAAGGTCGGCTCGGGCCCGGAGAAGGCCCAGTTGGTCGATATCGGCGGCGGCCACCTGGTCGCCCAGTAGCGTTCCAGCACATAAACACCGGCGATGACAAATGGCGTAGCGACGGAATTTGGTTCGCCGCCGCCTGGGGTACATTCCTGGGGTACGTTACAGCTGTAATCAATCTCGTCGCGTTCGACACCCGCGCGCAACAGGCAGGCTGTTGCTTCGCCTCTCATTGTTCCAACCCGATGAGGTAAGCGTGCGGTCAGTCCAGCTCAGGCAGCGAAACGGCTCCCCAGTCGAGGCGGCAGCCATCAGTGATTTTCGAGAGGGTTTTGCGGGACGTGTCATCGATCCGCAGGACGAGGACTATGAAACGGCGCGCAGGATCTGGAACCTCAGTATCGACAAGCGTCCCGGCTTGATCGCCCGTTGCTTTGGTACGGCCGACGTCGTCCGGGCGGTCAACTTTGCCCGAAAGCACGACATCCTGGTCGCGGTTCGCGGCGGCGGGCACAACGTGGCCGGCCGGGCCTTGTGCGACGACGGGCTCGTCATCGATCTCTCTTCCATGGCGAGTGTTTTCGTCGCCCCCCAAAGCCGGACAGTGCGGGCCGGTGCCGGCTGTACCCTCGGCCACATCGATCGGGAGACCCATCTCCACGGCCTCTCCGTGCCACTCGGCGTTGTCTCGCGCACCGGCGTGGCCGGGCTGTCGCTCGGCGGCGGGGTGGGCTGGCTGGTTCGCAAGTATGGTTTCACCTGCGACAATCTCATGTCCTGCGAAGTGGTGACGGCCGACGGCGAGGTGTTGACGGCAAGCCCGCACAGCAATCCGGATCTCTTCTGGGCGCTCCGCGGCGGCGGCGGCAACTTCGGCATCGTCACGTCGTTCCTGTTCCAGGCGCACCCGGTCTCAACCGTCCTCGGCGGGCTGATCGTCTACCCGCGGGAGGCGGCGGCCGCGTTGCTGCGCCACTATCGCGACTACATGCCGACCGCGCCGGACGAACTGACGGCCTATGCCGGGCTCATATCGCTGCCTGACGGTACGCCGGCCAGCGCGGTCGTCGTGTGCTATTGTGGCGATCTACGCGAAGGAGAGCGCGTGGTGGCACCCTTCCGCAACTTCATGACGCCGCTCATGGATGCCGTCCAGCCGATCCCGATGGTGGCGATGCAATCGATGCTCGACGGCGCCTTCCCGGACAATACCTACAATTATTGGAAATCCGCCTTCGTGGACAAACTCTCCGACGAGACCATCGACCTCATCGTCGAGCACGGGAATCGCGCCACCTCGCCGCTGTCGGGCGTCGTCGTCGAGCTTTATGGCGGGGCCGCCAGCCGGGTGGCTCCCGGCGAGACCGCCTTCAATCAACGACATCGGCAGTTCAACGTGGCAATCAATGCGCAATGGTTCGATCCCGCTGAAAGCGACGAGCATACCGGCTGGGCGCGGGCGATGTGGGATGCGCTGCAACCGGTTGCGAGCGACGGCTACTTCCTGAACTATCTCGGTGACGAGGCGCCGGCCGCGATCCGCGCCACTTTCGGGTCGAACTACGCGCGTCTGGCCGACATCAAGGCCAAATACGATCCAGACAACTTCTTCAGCCTCAACCAGAATGTCACTCCGTCCGTCAGTCGCACCCTCTCGACCGGTTCCTGACATGGCGGGATCGTCACCTGCGGGAGATAGCCGTTCATGCACAAGCCGTCGTGATCTTGCACGGCCGCCGCCCGCTTACGCACTCATTATCGCAAGCAGTGCCGATATTTTCGGAGCGGGACAAACTAAAGTCCTTGCGGCGGGCGCCCACCCTCCGCAGGACCTCGTCGCGCGACAGACCTGAAACATAGGAGAGGCGGCCTCACTCTTGGGATTACGAGTGTTCGGCCGGAACAGCGAAAACTGTGCTCGCATCGCTCACGATGGAAACATGACTAAACGCCGCCTGGCCCGCCGCCTCGGGGTCCGACCGCAGGACCGCAGACACGATCCTGTCATGCTCCTCGTACGATCTTTGAAGCCTCCCCGGGAGCCGGAACTGTGCCCGGCGGAAGGGCGCAAGCCGGGCCCTTGTTTGCGTGGCGAGTTCGAGAAGGTTGATATTATGCGCACCCCGGTAGATCATGTTGTGGAATTCGGTGTTATGTGTCGAATAATCTTCCAGCGCCCCGGTCTCGACCAGGTCCGCCGAACTCTCGTGGGCCTTTTCCAAGGCACGCCTCTCCTCCAGCGTCATTCGCGCCGCCGATAGTCTGGCACAAATACCCTCGAGCTCTGCCATCGCCTCAAACAGGCTATGAAGCTGGGCATCCGTCACGTTGATCACGACTGCGCTGCGGTTGGGCTCCCGGCCCACCAGACCCATGGCGCCAAGTTCACGCAGTGCCTCCCGGACGGGCGTCCGGGATACCTCGAAACGGGCGGCGAGCGACAGTTCGTCCAGCTTCTCCCCGGGCGACATCACGCCGGTCACGATCATGTCGGCAATGGCGCGTACCATCTGCTCGACCGTCGTCCCCGTGCGGATGACCTTTCTTTGCTTTTCCTGCCTCATAATGATCCCGGAACTCAGGCCTCTGCCGGCGGCAAAGGCAGTTAAACAACGATGGTTGAAAATTAATCGCCGCCGTACAAACTGCATACACTTTCACCAAACGCAAGTGCCTCTGCCAACAAGACGCAGTATTTACAAGCCTTTAGTAACTGGCACAGGCCTTGCGTGCATGTCATTGTCCAACAACCAGAGGCCACGCGCCGCGGAGCATGACGATGACCAGACTCCTTTCCATGAACCGCCGAAATTTCCTTCAAGCTTCCGTCGCAGGCCTGGCAGCCGGCGTAGCTAGCAGCTTCATGGCTTCGTCTGCCCAGGCGCAGGCTGAGTTGACGGTAGGCTTTATCTATGTAGGCCCCAAGGATGACTACGGCTACAACCAGGCACATGCCGAGGGTGCGGCGGTGGTCAAGGGGCTTGCAGGCATTACCGTCGTTGAAGAAGAGAACGTCGCCGAAACTGTCGACGTCCAGAAGTCGATGGAGTCCATGATCAACCTTGATGGTGCGAAGCTTCTATTCCCGACTTCCTTCGGCTATTTCGATCCCCATGTCATCGCCACTGCCGCAAAGAACCCGGACACGCTGTTCCGCCATTGCGGCGGCCTGTGGCAGGAAGGCAAACATCCGGCCAACAGCGGATCCTATTTCGGATATATCCATCAGGGACAGTATTTGAACGGCATCGCTGCCGGCCATGCGTCGAAGACAAAGAAGATCGGTTTCGTTGCCGCCAAGCCAATCCCGCAGGTACTCCAGAACGTCAACGCCTTCCTGCTCGGCGCCCGCTCCGTCGATCCTGCCATCACGTGCCAGGTCATCTTCACCGGTGAATGGTCGTTGGCGGTCAAGGAGGCTGAGGCCACCAACGCCCTGATCGACCAAGGCGTTGATGTCGTCACCTGCCACGTCGACAGCCCCAAGGTCGTCGTGGAAACAGCGGCCGCTCGCGATGCATTCGTCTGCGGCTACCATGCTAACCAGAGCCCGTTGGCACCCGAGAAGTACCTTACGGGGGCGGAATGGGCCTGGGGCAACGTGTACAGCAACTTCGTCAAGGCAGCGCAGAACGGAGAGAAGCTCGGCAATTTCGTTCGCGGGGGACTGAAGGACGGCTTCGTCAAGATGAGCCCCCTCGGCCCGGCCGTTTCCGAACCTGCCCGTAAGCAGTTCGAGGCGACGCTGGCCGAGATCATGACCGGCAAGTTCTCGGTCTTCAAAGGTCCGCTCATGGACAACAAGGGCAACGAGGTTGTCGGCGCCAGCAAGGCATACCCCGAGGATGCCATCGAGCTGGAGAGCATGGCCTACCTCGTGGAAGGGGTCGTCGGGTCGACCTCCTGACCGGAAAGGACGTGCCCATGACCGTGGAGGTGGAGAACCCCGTCCCCGTCCTGACGATCCTCGGCAGGCCCTTCCCGCTGCGCCCTTTCCTGGAATGGACGGCACGGCGGGCAGAGCCGGTCGTCATCAGCCTCGGCGCGGTCATCGCGGGTTTGGCATTGTTCTCGCTGTTTATCCTGGGGATCGGCAAGTCTCCGGTGCAACTGTTCCAGGTCATGTACACTGGCGGTTTCGGCAGCTGGTTTTCAATCCAGAACAGCTTGTCACGAGCGGCGCCGCTCCTTTTGACCGCGCTCTGCGTTGCGCTCCCGGCGCGCCTCGGCCTCATCGTCATTGGCGGTGAGGGAGCGGTCGTGCTGGGCGGCGTTGCTGCGGCGGCGGCGGCAATTGCTCTGGGAACCTCTGCTCCCCCGCTTTCTGCATTATTGGCCATGGCAGTCGCGGCCATGCTCGTCGGCGGCCTCTGGATCGGATTATCGGGGTTCCTGCGCCACTATCGTGGCGTCAACGAGACGATCTCGTCTCTGCTGCTCGCATATATCGCAATCGCCCTGATGAACCAGCTCGTGGAAGGGCCGCTGCGCGATCCGGCGAGCCTCAACAAGCCTTCGACGAGACCGCTCCCGGCGGAATACATGATCGGTGACATCCCCGGCATGACGGTTCATTGGGGTCTCGTTGTCGGGATCTGCGCCTGCATCCTTTCCTGGGTCCTGATCGAACTCACAAGTTTCGGATTTGCCGCCCGGATCGCCGGAGGCAACGTCCGTGCCGCCCAGATCCAAGGACTGCCCGTCGGCCGGCTGATCGTCGGTTTCACGGCTATTGCCGGTAGCCTGGCAGGGCTTGCGGGCATGCTGGAAGTCGCCGCCGTTCAGGGCAGCGCCAACGCCTCGATCGTCGCAGGCTACGGTTATACAGGCATCCTCGTCGCCTTCCTCGCCCGGCACAATCCTTTAGCGATCATTCCCGTCGCCATCCTGCTGGGCGGCATCGACGCGTCGGGCGGGCTCATCCAGCGGCGGCTCAGCCTCCCGGACGCGACGGTGCTTGTTCTGCAGGGTACGCTGTTCCTCGTCATCCTGCTCTGCGAGACCTTCTACGGCCGGTTCAAGGTATTCAACCCCGACCTCTGGAAAAGGAGTTGATCGATGGATGATACAGGTCTCGGCCTTTGGGGAGTACCGCTCGCGATCATCGGCGGCGCAGTCCGTGTTTCCACCCCTTTCATCTTCGTCAGCCTCGGCGAAACCATCACGGAGCGCTCCGGTCGTATCAACCTTGGCCTGGAAGGCACACTGGTGCTTGGCGCCGTTACCGCGTACGCGGTTGCAGCTACAACCGGATCGGCGTGGCTTGGTGTTTCCGCCGCCATGTTCGTCGGCTCGATCTTCGGGATTGTGCATGGCTGGATATGCAAGTTCCCGAAGGTAAACGACATCGCGATCGGCATCGCCATGATGCAGTTCGGCCTCGGGCTCGCCTTCTTCCTGGGCAAGCCGTTCATCCAGCCGGTTGCGCCCAAGCTGCCGTCAATCCCCCTCGGCGCGTGGTCTGACACGCCGCAGGTTCAGGCAGCGCTGAACATAAACGCGCTCTTCTTCATCGGAGCGGTCCTTGCCCTCGTACTCTTCTGGGCCTTCAGGAATACCCGGGTTGGGCTCATCCTGCGCGTTGTCGGAGACAGCACGGATGCTGCCCGTGCGATGGGTATCCGGCCAGACGCTGTGCGCCTCGTGGCCACGGCGATCGGAGGATCACTGGCAGCAGTCGGCGGCGCTTATCTCTCGCTCTACTACCCGGGATCCTGGAACGAGGGCATCTCTTCCGGACAGGGACTGATGGCAGTCGCTCTGGTGATCTTTGCTCGATGGAATCCCATCGGCTGCTTTCTCGCCGCCCTCCTGTTCGGGGGCACCGGCGCGCTCGGTCCGGCCCTGCAGTCGGTCGGCATCACCCAGGGCTACTATCTCTTCTATGCGGCACCTTACGTGCTCACTCTCATCATTCTGGTCATGACCTCGTCACCGAACCGCCCGCTTGCAGGGGCACCGGGCGCTCTGTCGCTAACGAACTCATAGGAGACATCAGATGAACGGACTTGGCGGTCTCAACAAATCCGAAAACGGCGTGGGCATAGGTCTGGTGCAGTTGCAGCTACCGGTCACCGTCACCAAGGCGGATCTCGCGAACCAGACGAAGGTCATCGTCGATC
>JAEYTV010000557.1 GCA_023433855.1 Pseudomonadota bacterium
GCGCTGGTGCTGCTGGTCCTGTTCTTTCCCAAGGGCATCCTCGGGACTCTTCGCGAAAGGTGGCTGCCATGGCTCCCGTGACCCTACTAGAAACGAAGGGACTGAGCCGGCAGTTCGGCGGGCTGAAGGCCGTTAAGGATGTCGACTTCTCCATTCGTCAAGGCGAGATCCGCGCGCTGATCGGACCGAATGGGGCAGGCAAGACGACCTTCGTTTCCCTTCTTTCCGGCCGAATTGCTCCGAGCGCCGGCACGATTGCCTTTCTCGGCCAGGACATCACCAGCAGTCCGGCTCACAAGAGGGTTCGTGACGGCATCGCCTATACCTTTCAGATCACTAGCATCTATCCGATGCTAAGCGTGTTCGACAATGTGGCGCTTCCTGCCCAGAGCGCGCTGCAGGGTACGCCCGGGCCGAAACCACCGCTTGTGAGGCAGAAGGCGCTGGACGCATTGAATCGGGTCGGGCTGAGCGACAGATGGGCGGATCGCGCAGGAACCATGTCCTACGGCCACCAGCGGCTTCTCGAAGTGGCGATGGGGCTGGCGCTTGAACCCAAGCTCCTGATCCTTGACGAGCCGACGCAGGGACTCTCCGACGGCGAGATCGAAAACTTCTGCCGCCTTGTGAAGGAGATCGCTCACTCGGCCACGGTATTGCTGATCGAGCACAACATGCCCGTTGTCATGCAACTTGCCGACACGATCACGGTGCTGAACTATGGCGAGATCCTTGCCGAGGGCACGCCGGCCGAGATCCGCGCTAATGCGGCCGTGCAGGCCGCCTATCTGGGAACGGGCTGATCATGCTGGAAATCATCGACCTGGACGTTTACCACGGCAGCAGCCAGGCACTGAAGGGCATGTCGTTCACGCTCGGCAAGGGCGAGGTCCTATGTCTTCTCGGTCGCAACGGAGCGGGCAAGACGACCACATTGAGGGCCGTCATGGGGCTCGCCCGAGCAAGGCGAGGCAGCATTCGCCTCGACGGCGAGGAGATCTCCGGGCTTCCCGCCCATGAGGTTCCGCGTCGGGGCATCGGCTACGTGCCGCAGGGGCGCCGTCTGTTTTCGGAACTTACGGTGCGGGAAAACCTCGAGATCGGCCTCATGGCGCGCCATAGTCCACGCCGGGTTCTCGATGAGGCCCTGACGCTCTTTCCACGTCTGCAGGAGCGGCTCGGGCAGGTTTCCGGCACGCTCTCCGGCGGCGAGCAGCAGATGCTGGCGACCGCGCGCGCAATGTGCATCGATCCATCGGTCATACTGCTGGACGAACCGACGGAGGGGTTGATGCCGTCGATGATCGCCACCATCCGCGAAGTCGTCGTCACGCTGCGCAGTCGCGGCAAAGCGATCCTCCTCGTCGAACAGCGCGTCGAGGCAGTGCTGTCGGTTGCCGATCGGGTCTGCTTCGTGGAGAACGGCAGGGCGCAGGCCATCTTGCCGGTTGAGGCTTTGAAAAACGACCCGGCTTTGTTGTCACGCTATGTCGGCGTAGGATGACATCAGGTGACTTTGCGAAGAAGCTCGATGAACATCATGCGCTCGGCGGATGTCAGCGGCTCCAGGGTGTCTTCGGTCGCCCGGGCGGCGGCGGCGAGATTCGCGTCAATCACGGCGTGGCCCTGCGGGGTCAGCTGCAACACGAGCCGGCGACCGTCGTTCGGATCCGGCGCGGTCTGGATGTAGCCGCGCCTCACCATACGGTCGACGACCCCCTTGATGGTAGCGACGTCCATCGCCGTTTCGCGTCCGAGTTGGTTTTGGGAGCAGGGCTCAACCTGCTTCAGTTTGGCAAGTGCCGCCCATTGTGTGGTCGTCAGCTTATCGCCGATGAGGGCATTGAAGATCGCCACATGCCGCTGGTTGGCCTGCCGCAAAAAAAAGCCGATCTGCTGGTCGACCGCATACCCGGTCGTTTCCGATCGTTTGTTGTTCATCGTTCTCCAATCCGTGCGGTTGGCGCCCGCTGCACCATTCAACCTGCAGCGCAGATCGTCAAGGCGGGTTTATCCCCCGGGAACGTATTGTCAACACAGGTGGCACAAAGAACAGGTTTCGCAGGCATTCGAGGGTGTGACACATTGCGAGGCAGGGGGTGGAGAACCAGATGACCTGCGGCTGTTCACGATCGACCAGCGGTGCTTGACAGAAACAAGAAGGCGGACAATACTCGTTTGTGTACAAATGAACGTGAGTCCAGCCACTATCTTGGCCTAGCAGTGTTCGGTGTCCGACACGTGATGCTGCGGCTCTCGGGAAGGAGATCTCCTTGGTCAAGCAGCTGGTCGAAAGCACGCTAAACGGCAAGATCCGTTGTGATGCCTGTCCGGTGATGTGCTACATCGCAGATGGCCGCTCCGGCGCCTGCGATCGCTATGCCAATGTTGGCGGCGAACTGATCCGTGTCGATCCCCTCACAATCATAGAGGCAAACCAGGCCGAGGGCCAGGTTGTGCCGTTCCTGCCGGCCGGCGGGGCTTCCGATTGGGACGGTGAGATTGTCCGGCCGCGCAGCGCCTTTGTCACCGCAGTCGGGGCCGGCACCACCTATCCCGATTACAAACCTGCCCCCTTCATCGTCTCGCGCAAGGAAAATGGCGTCGACATGGTGACGGTCGTCACCGAAGGCATCTTCAGTTATTGCGGCGTCAAGGTGAAGATCGATACGGA
Organism: Pseudomonadota bacterium; assembly: GCA_023433855.1. Classification (GTDB taxonomy): domain Bacteria; phylum Pseudomonadota; class Alphaproteobacteria; order Rhizobiales; family Rhizobiaceae; genus Neorhizobium. Next base: position 2,675 of record JAEYTV010000557.1, read on the forward strand.
CCGGTTCCTTGGGCCAGAGGCAGCACCGGTAAGGGTTGATGGTGAGCCGATCGGCCATGTCATGACCGGTGAATACGGGTCGCAGATGCTGTCGCTCGGCGGGGTGCATCACCTGACGGGCGGCTCGAAGAAGGAAGGCCGCGTCACCTGCGACAGCCTTCTGAAATTGTGTAACCGCGAGGCGGTCGAGCTGACGATCGACGGGGGTGCAACGGTGGTCGTGGCGGCCGGCCAGGCCCCTGTCATCAACGGCGAGCAGGAACAGCGCATGCGGGTTGGCTGCGGCTCGGCCACGATCGGCATGTTCGCGCGACAGTGGCTCGGCCATGTCGATGAGGTGGTGGTCGTTGACGACCATATCACCGGCGTCCTGTCGGAGCACCAGGCAGGCAAGCTGCTCGATATCCAGCCGACGGGAATCCGCATCAAGGGGCGCCGCTCGACCCCCGGGAGGTATTTCCAGGTCGCGGAGCCGGGCACCGGCTGGGGCGGCACCAACATCACCGATCCGTTGTCGATCCTCGGGGAGTTTGATCCGAAGACGGCATATCCTGGCCTCAGGATGCTGATGGTTTCCACCACGGGCGAACAATACGCCTATTACATTCTTGACGAGAGCCTTCAGCCGGTGCTGCAACTGGCACTCCCACCCGCGCTGCAGCAGTCGGTCGAGGTGATCGAGGAGAACTGCGAGCCGGCGCTGGCCTCTGTTGTGTTCATGGGCGGCGCAGGGGGGAGCCTGAGGGCGGGCGTGACCAACAACCCGGTACGGTTGACGCGTTCGGTCAAGCAGGCGCTTACCCACGTCTCCTGCGGTGGCGCGGAAGCCTATGTGTGGCCAGGCGGGGGCATCACCGTGATGGCAGATGTGACCGAGATGCCGACCAACTCCTTTGGTTATGTGCCCACGCCGGCGCTTGTGGCGCCGATAGAGTTCACCATGCGGCTTTCGGATTACGAAGCCCTCGGCGGCCACATGGAGGCCGTGGTGCCGATCGAACAGGCAGTTGCGCTTGCCGAACGCAAGATCGATCCTGTTTCCTCCGGTCCATGGCCAACCGACCTTCGAAACTTCCGGTGGGGCGCCTAGGAGGAGGTACAGGAGGGGTCATGGCTGGTGCAGCGGCATATTATCTCGACGGCCATCCGCAGGGACGGCTCCATTTGCAGCACGGCCCGATCGATCTCGTCATAGAGGTGGACGGTCCTGCTGCCCACCTCCAGCGGCGGACGGCGTATGAGGCTGCCAATGCCCGGTTCTCGACGATCCTGGAGGAGTTGGTGTCGGAACTGCCGCTCCTGAAGCAGACGGCGCGCAGGAGAGGGCCGGTTCCCACGGGAGCAGTCGCGCGGCGGATGCTGGCTGCGGTGCTTCCTTTTGCAGAGAGCCACTTCATCACTCCCATGGCAGCGGTTGCCGGGTCCGTTGCCGACGAGGTTCTGGCCGCGATGATCGCGCCGTTCGCCAAAACCGATCGTCCGCAACGCATCTATGTCAACAATGGCGGCGACATCGCCTTGCATCTCGATCCGGGCGCGGAATACCGGGTCAGGATGGAGCGGGAGGACGGAGCGGCCCTAGGTGATTTCAAGGTATCACATCAAAGCAACAGTCGTGGTGTCGCCACCAGCGGCCGCGGGGGTCGCAGCCTTTCCATGGGCATTGCCGACTCCGTCACGACCATTGCAAGCGACGCCGCGGCCGCTGACGCCGCCGCGACGCTGATCGCCAACGCGGTCGACCTGCCGGGGCATCCGGCCGTCAGCAGAAGCCGCGCCGTCGACCTCGTCGATGACAGCGATCTGGGGGAACGACTCGTCGTGACCGGCTGTGGAGAGCTTGATCACGGTGACATCGCCAACGCGCTCGCGGCCGGGCAGGCGCAGGCAGAACGTTTCGTCGCGCTCGGTCTTGTCCAGCGTGCAGCGCTTTTCGTCCGGAGCGAAGGCAGGCTTGTCGCCGGCCCGGAGCAGCCGATCACCTTACCCATCAAATCAATGCCAGTGGAGCATCGCCCTCATGCCTGAACCCATCGTCCGGAAATACGCGCTCACTGTCGAGGAGATCTATCACGAGGGCGGCAAACCCACCGCCGCTCCGCTCAAGAAGGGCGTGATCCTGGCGGTGATAGAGAACCCCTACGCCGGACGCTACCATGAGGATATTGCGGGCTTCATGAAGGATCTTGAGCCGCTTGGTGTCGCCATGGCCAAGCGTCTCGCCGAAGCCCTGGGCGGCAGCCAAGTGGTCGAGGGTTATGGCAAGGGAGCGATTGTGGGCCAGGCGGGGGAACTGGAGCATGGCGCCCTGTGGCACGTGCCAGGTGGATATGCGATGCGGGAAATCCTCGGCGATGCGAAGGCAATCGTTCCTTCGACGAAAAAGGTTGGAGGCCCCGGAGCCAGGCTCGACGTACCTGTGACCCACATCAATGCCTCCTATGTCCGCAGTCATTTCGATGCAATGGAAGTCGGCATAGCCGATGCGCCGCGCGCTGGGGAGATCGTGCTGGCGCTCGTGATGACCACCGGAGCGCGCATTCATGCCCGCGTGGGCGGCCTGAAGGCCGAAGACATCAAGGGCGAGGATGGACTGCGGTGAGTGCCGAAATCCGCAAGATCGCGGTCATCGTCGAGGAGGTGCTCCTGGAGGGTGGTGAGACGGTTTCCCCGCCGACCCGGCGTGCCGCTGCCCTTGCAGTTATCCGAAATCCCTTCGCCGGCCGCTACCAGAAGGATCTGGCCCTCCTTGTCGACCAGGGTGCCGAACTCGGGGGCATCCTTGCGCAAAAATGCGTTGAGGCGCTCGGCATCGAACCCTCGCGGGCCGAAAGCTACGGCAAGGCCGCACTGGTCGGCGAGGATGGTGAATTGGAGCATGCCGCGGCCCTTCTTCATCCGGCCATGGGGAGGCCTGTCCGCGACGCCGTCGGGGGCGGTGCGGCGCTGATTCCCTCCTCCAAGGGACGGGGACCAATGGGAGCACCGCTTGACATCCCGCTCGGGCACAAGGATGCCGCCTTTGTACGCTCCCATTTCGACGGCATGGCCGTGCGCATCAGCGATGCACCTCGCCCCGACGAGATCGTGGTCGCCGTCGCGGTAACCGACAGCGGCCGGCCCCTTCCACGAGTAGGCGGGCTCACCAGGAAGGAGATCGTCGGCCTGGACGGACTACGCTGAGCGAAGTCGCCCGAGCATCCGCGCCGCACTTGACAGCCTTCATCGATGCTTGCAAAATTCATTTGCATACAAACAATAAGCGGGAACGATCTTGCCGGAAAATCCAGCCCAACAAATGGCTCGCCAATCCCAGGTAGCGGGGATCGATGTGGGCGGAACGTTCACCGACCTCGTTCTGTTCGATTCCGAGCAAGGAAGGGTACGGCTGGCCAAGACGCCGACCACTCTGGAGAACCAGGCAATCGGCGTGCTGAACGCGCTCGATGCAGCGGAAGCCGATCTTACCTCCATCGATCTCATTGTGCACGGGACGACAACGACCACCAATGCCGTCCTGGAGCGCAATCTCTGCAAGACCGGGCTCATCACCACGAGGGGTTTCCGCGATGTGCTCGAACTGGGCCGTCGTACTCGGCCGCAACCCTACGGCATGAAGGGCCGTTTCGTCCCGATCATTCCCCGGGATCTCAGGCTAGAAGTTCCCGAGCGCATGGATGCTTCCGGCAATGTACTGACGCCGCTCGACGAGGACGCGTTGTGCGCCGCGATGCACGACCTGCTCGCCAAGGGATGTGAGGCCCTGGTCGTCCATTTCCTGCATTCCTATGCAAATCCGGCTCACGAATTGCGTGCTGCCGAAATCGCACGGAATGTCTGGCCCAACGACAATGTCACAGTAGGCCACGCTCTTTTGTCCGAGAGCCGGGAGTTCGAACGCGGTGTCACCGCTGCCGTCAACGCGTCGGTCCAGCCCCTGCTGCGTCGCTACGTGGAACGGCTGGCCGACGAGTTGGCCAACCGCGGTTATCGCCACGATGTGCTTGTGATGAACGGCAATGGTGGCATGGTATCCGCCCGGCACGTCGCGGCCGAGGCGGCAAAAACCGTGATGTCCGGCCCCGCCTCGGGCGTCATGGCTGCAGCGTACACGGGCCGCCGCGCGGGGATGATGAACCTCATTACCTATGACATGGGAGGCACGTCCACCGATGTGGCGCTGATCCGCAATGCCGAACCCGCCGTCTCCAACGAGATCGAGATCGAATATGCTATGCCGATCCACGTGCCGATGGTCGACGTGCGTACGGTGGGGGCGGGCGGTGGATCGATCGCCCGTGTCACGGCGGCGGGCCTGCTCCAGGTTGGTCCCGACAGCGCCGGCGCAACACCGGGACCCATCTGTTACGGCCGCGGCGGCACCCTCCCGACCATTTCCGACGCCAACATGCTTCTCGGACGCCTCAATCCTTCGCGGCTCAACTCCGTTCCGGGCGGCCCTTCGATCGAGAGCATCTCGGCGATCTTCGAGCGGGAACTCGGGGCGCCGCTCGGACTCGACCCGATCGGCGCCGCCGCAGCGGTGATCCGCATCGCCAACACCCGCATGGCGGGCGCTGTTCGGATGGTTTCAGTCAGCCTCGGCGAAGACCCACGGGACTTCGCGCTGTTTGCCTTCGGTGGCGCCGGCCCGTTGCATTCAACAGCGATCGCGCGTGAACTCGGGATTCCACGCGTGTTGACCCCGGCACGACCCGGCATCACCAATGCGCTCGGGTGCGTCGTGGCGGACCTTCGCCACGACTTCGTCAATACCGTCAACCGGCCGCTTCATTCGGTCGACATCGCAGCGATACATGAGCTTTTCGAAAGACAGTCTGCGGAGGGCCACCGGTTGATCGAGAAGGAAGCTGTGGCGATCCGCGAGGTCAGCCAGATCTGGTCTGTCGACATGCAGTTCGTCGGCCAGACTCATCTGCTGCGGGTGCAGCTGCCTTCTCCCACTCCGACCATTGACGAGCTGCAGGCAAGCTTCGACAACGCTTATTTCCATCGCTTCCGGGTCGAGCTTTCCGATATCCGCGCCAATCTGGTCAATGTCAACACTTCGGTCATCGGGCGCCGGGCCGAGGTCGATCTGTCTCTTCTTATCGATTCTGGCAACCGAAAGCGCAGGCTCGACGAAGCCCGGACAGGAATCCGCAAGGTCTGGTTCGGTGAATGGATGGAAACGCCGATCTACTGGCGCGATCACCTGCCCCTGGATGCAACGATCGTGGGACCGGCGATCATCGAACAAATGGACACGACGATCGTCATCGAGCCCGGCGACGTTGGCACCCAGGACCGCGACGGCAACATCATCATCACTCTTGGATCCGCTCAATGAGCATCGACCCGATTACCCTCAGCGTCATCCAGTCGGGACTGCAGCAGGTCTGCGACGAGATGGACCTCACCTTTTCGCGTGCTGCCTTCTCACCGGTCATAGCAGAGGCCAACGACCGATCGGACGGCATCTACTCGGCCGAAGACGGATCCCTGATCGCGCAAGGAGCGGCCGGCCTGCCCGTTTTTGTCGGGACGATGCAATATTCCACCCGCACCTTGATCGAGATGATCAGGGATGGCTCTGTCGCCGCTCCGCAACCCGGCGACATCTACATCATCAACGATCCCTATCTGGGTGGCACACACCTGATGGATGTGCGCTTTGCGATGCCCGTCTATCGCGATGGCCGGATCTTCTGCTGGTTGTCCAATACTGGCCACTGGCCGGACACCGGCGGTGCGGTTCCGGGCGGGTTCTCGGCGTCCGCGACCGCGGTCGAACAGGAAGGGTTGCGCCTGCCGCCGGTACGCCTGTTCAAACAGGGTGTGCTCGACCGGGAAATCTACTCGATTATCTGCTCCAATATCCGCGTTGCCGACCAGCGCATCGGCGACGTGAAGGCCCAGGCCGCAGCGCTCCTCGTCGGGGAGCAGCGATTGGCCCGAATTCTGGATCGCTACGGTGACGGCACGGTGCGTGAAGCGATCGCCGAACTCAGGGTTCGCGCCGCCGACCAGATGCGGACCTACGCGCGGCTGATCCCGGATGGCGTCTACACCTCCGTCGCCTATGTCGACAGCGATGGCGTTGTCGACGAGCCGCTGGAAATCCGGCTGGCGATCACGGCGAAGGACGGAGCGCTGGAATTCGACTTCACCGGGTCGTCCAAGCCCTGCATGGGGCCGATGAATTCCGTGCTTGCGACGACGATGTCATCCGTCTATCTCGCCATGCGCCACATCTTTCCCGATGTCCCGATCAGTGCAGGAGCCTTCGAGCCGTTGACGGTGAAGCGGCCGGAGGGAACATTCCTGGACGCACAGTATCCCCGTCCGGTCTCCGGTTGTGCAGCCGAGGTCTCGCAACGCATTGCCGAGGCGGTGTTCTCCGCTCTCGTCGAGGCGTTGCCGGATAAGGTCACTGCCGCGCCGGCCGGAACCTCCGGCAATTTCGCGCTCGGCGGATTCGATCCGGACCGCAGCCGGGGGTTCGTCATGTATCAGATTTCGGGCGGCGGCTATGGTGGCAATATGGATGGCGACGGCCTGTCGAACGGTTGCTCCACGATCGGGATATCCAAGGCGCCGCCGGTAGAAATCATGGAGCAGCAGTTCCCCGTTCTTTATCACCGCTACGCCCTGCGCGAAGGATCCGGCGGCGCGGGAAGACACCGTGGCGGCTTCGGCCTGGACTATGAGGTGGAGTTGTTGCGCGGTCATGCAACGGCAAGCTTCGTCATGGATCACGGCCGTTTCGGACCGCCCGGCGCGCTGGGCGGAAAGGACGGGTCGCCCAACACCGTGACCATCTTCAAGGGTGAGGACACGATCGTCCCCCAACACCTTTCCAAGGCTCAGGATATTCCGCTTCTCCCCGGCGACCGCGTCCGGGTCTGCACCCCGGGTGGCGGCGGATACGGTGATCCTCTGACCCGCGATCGTGATGCGGTCGCTGAAGACGTGCGCTTCGGGCGGTATACGCCAGAGCAGGCACGAGAGCTATTTGGCTTCGTCGAAGAGTAGCCCGTCTGACGACCATACCGGTAGGAAGGGCTCGTGTGGCTGTGATGCTTCTCGTCCTGATATCCGGTGGTCACCATGAGCCGGTATGTGAGGGCGTCGCCGGGTGTCTCCCGCAAAACGACGAACAAACTCTGCACATGAATATTGACCACGGGGGCAAGGCTATCTAACCTGCCTGCATTCACCAGGGGGGTCCCGGCAAGGGGCTGAGATACTGCTTGAAGTGCGCAGTGACCCGTTGAACCTGATCCAGTTCATACTGGCGTAGGGACGGTGCGAATGCTGGCGGCGCCTCGGGCGGAATCCCACTATTGCGCAACAGGCGTTCTTTCATCATTCCAACCCGGGACTGGGTCTCCAACCTAAGACTTGGAGCCTCGTGCCATGACCATCATACCTTCCAAGCTGACGCCGGTCGTAACGACCGGACCGTTGCCTGCCTCCACCAAAGTCTTCAAGCCAGGGAGCATCCATCCGGGCATCAGCGTGCCCATGCGCAAGATCGCCCTGCATCCGACATCCGGCGAGCCTCCGGTAACAGTCTACGATTCCTCGGGACCCTATACGGCGGAAGACGCCGCGATCAGCATCGAGGCGGGCCTGCCGCGCCTGCGCGAAAGCTGGATCCTGGCGCGCGGCGAGGTTGAAACCTATGACGGCCGCATTGTCCGGCCGGAGGATAACGGATTTGTTTCCGGCGAGCGTCTGACCCTGGAATTCCCCGTTCGCAACCGACCCCTCAGGGCGAGGGAGGGGAGGGCCCTTACCCAACTCGCCTACGCGCGAGCCGGCATCGTTACGCCGGAGATGGAGTTCGTAGCGATCCGGGAGAACCTCGGGCGGCAAGCGGTGCAGGAGGCACTCTACCGCGACGGCGAAAGCTTCGGTGCTCATATCCCGGATTTCGTCACGCCCGAGTTCGTGAGGCGTGAGGTGGCCGAGGGTCGGGCGATCATCCCCGCCAACATCAACCATCCGGAACTGGAGCCGATGATCATCGGCCGCAATTTCCTGGTGAAGATCAACGCCAATATCGGCAATTCGGCCGTCACTTCGTCCATGGAAGAGGAAGTGGAAAAGATGGTCTGGGCCATCCGCTGGGGTGCGGATACGGTGATGGATCTCTCGACCGGCCGCAACATCCACAATATCCGCGAGTGGATCATCCGCAATTCGCCGGTGCCGATCGGCACCGTGCCGCTTTACCAGGCGCTGGAAAAGGTGGGCGGCGTGGCCGAGGATCTCTCCTGGGAGGTTTATCGCGATACGCTGATCGAACAGGCCGAGCAGGGCGTGGATTATTTCACCATTCATGCCGGCCTTCGGCTCCACCACATCCCGCTCACCGTCAACCGTGTCACCGGGATCGTCTCGCGCGGCGGCTCGATCATGGCCAAGTGGTGCCTGCATTACCACAAGGAGAGCTTCCTCTACGAGCATTTCGAGGAGATCTGCGACATCGCCCGTGCCTATGACGTCTCCTTCTCGCTTGGCGATGGCCTGCGACCAGGTTCGATCGCCGATGCCAATGATGCGGCGCAGTTTGCCGAACTAGAAACTCTGGGCGAACTCACGCGGATCGCCTGGGCGAAGGATTGCCAGGTGATGATCGAGGGACCCGGTCATGTGCCGATGCACAAGATCAAGGAGAACATGGACAAGCAGCTCGCGGTCTGCGGCGAAGCGCCCTTCTATACGCTGGGTCCGCTGACCACGGACATTGCGCCGGGCTATGACCACATCACCTCCGGCATCGGTGCGGCGATGATCGGGTGGTTCGGGACCGCCATGCTCTGCTATGTCACGCCCAAGGAGCATCTCGGTCTTCCTGATCGTAACGATGTCAAGACGGGGGTCATCACCTACAAGATCGCCGCGCATGCCGCCGACCTCGCCAAGGGGCATCCGGCCGCCCGCATCCGCGACGATGCGCTCAGCCGGGCGCGTTTCGAGTTCCGCTGGGAGGACCAGTTCAACCTGTCGCTCGATCCGGATACGGCGCGAAGCTTCCATGACGAGACGCTGCCCAAGGAGGCGCACAAGCTGGCGCATTTCTGCTCCATGTGTGGTCCCAAATTCTGCTCCATGCGGATCTCCCACGACATCCGCGCAGAAGCGCAGAAGGAGGGCCTCGCGGCCATGGCAGCGAAATACCGCGATGGCGGTGATCTCTACGTCCCCCTTGCCGAAGCCAGCACGCCACCTGTGGACGAATGACCATGCGGGTGCTTGTCAAGGGAGCGGGCGTCGCCGGGCTTGCGGTTGCTTGGCAGCTCTACCGCCGTGGCTGCGACGTCACGGTCGTCGAACGCGAGCAGACGATCGGGTCCGGTGCGTCCGGTTTTGCAGGCGGCATGCTGGCGCCGTGGTGCGAGCGGGAGAATGCCGAAGAACCCGTGCTGACGCTCGGTCGGCTTGCCGCTGACTGGTGGGAGGCGGCCTTGCCCGGGCATGTCCACCGTGCCGGCACGCTGGTGGTCGCCGGCCGTCGCGATGGCGCGGAACTCGACCGCTTTGCCTCCCGCACCAGTGGCTGGGAATGGCTGGATGAGGCGGGAATTGCAGACCTGGAGCCGGACCTTGGCGGCCGTTTCCGCAGGGCACTGTTCTTCCGGCACGAGGCCCATCTTGATCCGCGGCGGGCACTTTCCGCCCTCACCGCGGCGCTCGAAGAGGCGCGCATACTCATCTGCCTTGGCGGGCGGGACGAAGCCGGTCACTACGACCGTGTGATCGACTGCACGGGTGCAGCACAGATCGGGCAATTGCAGGGCCTGCGCGGGGTTCGCGGCGAAATGCTATATCTCGCGACGGAGGAGATAAAGCTCTCCCGGCCGGTGCGCCTGCTCCATCCGCGCCATCCCATCTACGTGGTGCCGCGAGACAGGAATCGCTTCATGATCGGCGCCACCATGATCGAAAGCGAGGATTCAGGGCCAATCACCGCTCGTTCCCTGATGGAACTACTCAATGCTGCCTATACGGTGCATCCCGCCTTCGGTGAGGCACGTCTCGTGGAAGCGGGAGTAGGCGTCCGCCCGGCCTTTCCCGACAACCTGCCGCGGATCCTGGAAAACGGGCGGGTGATCCATGTAAACGGTCTCCATCGCCACGGTTTCCTGCTTGCTCCTGCGATGGCGGGCGAGGTGGCACGTCGCCTGGCAGCACAACAGAAACAATCGGAAATGAGGGTGTTATGAGGCTAATCATCAACGGAGAGGAACGGGATGTTCCGGCTGCGACCCTGGCGGACCTTCTGGACGCTCTCGAGTATGAGGGAGAGTGGTTGGCCACGGCCGTCAACGGCGAACTCGTCCATCGTGACAGCCGTGACACCTTCGCGCTCGGTGAGCACGACCGGATCGAGATCCTATCGCCCATGCAGGGAGGCTGACATGCTAGTGCTGTACGATGTCGAGGTCCGATCCCCATTGCTGCTCGGAACCGCCCGCTATCCCTCCGCAGCCGTCCTTGCCGAGGCGGTACGGCGATCAAGAACGGAGATCGTCACGGTGTCGCTCCGCCGCGAGATGGCTGGCGGTAAGGCTGGGGGCGCTTTCTTCGCCCTTATTCGCGAACTCGGCGTGCGCGTGCTGCCCAATACCGCAGGCTGCCACAGCGTGCACGAAGCCGTGCTGACGGCGCGGATGGCGCGCGAGGTGTTCCGGACCGACTGGATCAAACTGGAGGTAATCGGTCACCATGATACGCTGCAACCAGACGTCTTCGGCCTCGTGGAGGCGGCGCGCATCCTGAGCGATGAAGGCTTCCAGGTTTTCCCTTACACCACCGATGACCTCGTGGTGGCAGAAAAGCTTCTGGAGGCAGGTTGCCGGGTGCTCATGCCCTGGTGCGCACCAATAGGTTCGGCAATGGGTCCAGTGAACAGAGCGGCGCTTCGAACCTTTCGCGCCGAGTTCCCTGAGGTGCCGCTCATCGTGGATGCCGGGATTGGCCGGCCCTCGCATGCGGCAGCCGTGATGGAACTCGGGTTCGACGGGGTGCTGCTCAATACGGCGGTCGCGAATGCGGGGGACCCCGCCGCCATGGCCGAAGCTTTCGCCTCGGCTATCGATGCCGGCCTGCTAGCCCACCAGGCCGTTCCGCTGGAGCCACGCGACATGGCCGTCCCGTCTACCCCCGTTATCGGCAAGGGGGTATTCTCATGAAGCTCGATCCCTTCTATCTGATCGTCGACAGCGCCGACTGGATCGAGCGCCTTGTGCCGCTTGGCGTGAAGCTTGTGCAGTTGCGCATGAAAAACGTAGGGGAAGATCGGCTAAGAGACGAGGTGCGGCGGGCGAAAAGCATCTGCTCGACGCACGGATGCCAATTTATCCTGAACGATTACTGGCGGATCGCCATCGATGAAGGCTGCGACTACGTACATCTCGGACAGGAAGACCTGGCAACGGCCGATACCGGCGCCATTCGCGCGGCGGGAATGAAGCTCGGTATTTCCACCCATGACAATGCAGAGCTTGAAACAGCGCTCGCCGCGGAGCCCGACTACGTGGCTCTGGGTCCTATCTGGCCGACCATCCTCAAGAAGATGGAATGGGGACCGCAGGGGGTGGATCGGCTGACGCAGTGGCGGGAGCGGATTGGCGAGATCCAACTCGTCGGCATTGGCGGAATTACGGTTGAACGAGCCGCTCAGGTCCTCCAACGTGGAGCGAACAGTGCGGCAGTGGTGACCGACATAACTCTCAATGGCGATCCTGAAGGCCGGACACAATACTGGCTGTCCGCGACAAAGCCGTGGAGAAGCCCCTCGAGCCGCAGCTGAATCCTCCCGCCAGCGCTTGGGCGAGCCGAGCGATGCTCCATTCGTCCAGACCTGCACTCCCGTCCTGGCGCAGAACCGGTTCCATCGGCAGGCCGAGGTATGCAGGATTAGCCCTAGCCTCCAGTTGCATACGATCGTATATCTGCTGTATGCAAAGCCCGGAGGAGGAGGGAAGATGAGCAGCAGGGATCCCGTATTCGGCTGGTGGGATGCTCCTCCGTTTATCGCTGAGCTGATCCAGTCTCTGTCCGATCGTGGCAGGGCTTTGCTCGGGCTGGCCGCGCCACCGCTACAGAATCGCGATCTGGCGGCCCTCGCCGAAATGATCCTGTCGCGCCGGGGCGAGGTTTCCGGTGCCATACTAGCGGAAGCCTTTCTGGAAGCCTACCGACAGGCGGCCGCCCCTGAGCGCGAAACCTTCATGCATGCGTTGCTCAACCG
>JAEYTV010000591.1 GCA_023433855.1 Pseudomonadota bacterium
CGACCGGGGGCAGGCCGAATTCGATCTCGAAGACGACGGCGACTGAGGTCACCGGCGAAGCCTCGGCAGCGTCCAGGTGGGCCGGCTGCTATTGTGGCCGGGCTTTCCTTAGAGCTTGCGGGAAGACGCGAAAGCCGCGAATGTCCTGCCTAGATGGAAACCCAGGGGGCTGGGGCGATGTTCACTGACCTGTACGAGCTTCTGGAAATCAGTCCGAACGCCAACTCGGAAACGATAGAGCGGATATTCCGCTATTTTGCCAAGCGCTATCATCCGGACAATCCGGAGACCGGCGACGTAGATCGCTTCAACGACATCGTAGAAGCCCACAATACGCTCAAGGACCCGGTGAAGAGGGCGGAGTACGATGTTCAGTACCACGGCCACTTGCAGCTTAATCGTCAGACTGTCGACGAAGCGAGCGACGGCAAAGGGCTGGACCGCGATGTCGTCATCCAGGACCGGTTGCTTTCCCTCCTTTATGTCAGGCGCCGCAGGGATGTGAACAATCCCGGCATCGGCGATTCAGAGCTCGAAACCTTGTCAGGCTGTCCGAGCGAGCATCTGGATTTTCATCTCTGGTACCTGAAGGCCAAGGGCTGGATAGCCAAGACCGAGAACGGCACATTTGCGATCACGGTCGAGGGTGTGGATCGCGCCAGCGCGGGGCATTCGCCGGCGGCCGCGGTCCACCTGCTGACACGTCCCGGGTACACGGACTGAGCCCGCTTGGTGGATCAATTGCTCGGATGTTCAATCGCAGCCTGACGGCGTTCGCACGTCGGGACGAACTGGCTGGCGTACTCAAAATTCATTCGCTTGATGGCGCTCGACAGTCCGCCTTGATCAGCGATCCATTGGCGTACCCACTCCGGATATTGGCGCAGCAGATGGGCAGTACCGTTGGTATTGGTTGCGCGATGAAATCCGAAGCTGGCGCCTGGATGAATGCAAACTTCGTGATGCCGGAGGAAAAGAGTGCAAGCGGAGTCGCAAAAGCCTGCGACTTCAACCCAAGTCTTCGTCCATTCAAACTCTCTCGCTTGAATTTCATATGATGCGAGATTGCCGCCGTGGTCATTGCTGATCACTACAGAATTAGGCGCGACGATCAGACCAATGACGAATAGCGCCTTCATGGCCTCGCAGCTGCTTTGACACACTGGCTCCCGGCGATGTCCTAATTCTGAAACGAATAGGTGATGTTTGTATTAACCGAGCGCTTCGTGACGCCTGACATAAGGGCCGTGCTTAGGGGAGCTGATCGCCAGACAGCCCGAAGCCAGCCGCCCAAGGACGGTCCATCCTCCGGGGAACCTTGTGCGCTGTGCTTCAACTCGTTGGTTTTATTGGCGATCCCGGCAGGATTCGAACCTGCGACCATCGGCTTAGAAGGCCGGTGCTCTATCCAGCTGAGCTACGGGACCGTACAGGCCGGATAGACCGGCAACCTGCCCGGATGCTCTGTGCCGCCGCTCAGTGCGTCCAGGGTATTTTGCGGTCATAGCGGAAATTCTCCGCATATGAAATTGCCCGGCGCTTGATCTCTTTCGGCTCCTGCACGCGAAAGGCCAGCCCGTTTTTCTGGGCATAAGCGATCGCTTCTTCCTTCGTTTCGAAGGTCAGCCTGATCTGGCTCTTCATGTCGCCGGAACTGGTGTAACCCATCAGGGGGTCGATCTTGCGCGGCATTGCCGGCTCGAATTCGAGGATCCAGTAGCCGGTCTTGGCCTTTCCAGACTGCATTGCGGTCTTTGCCGGGCTGAATATGCGTGCTGACATATCTGGCTGTTCCTGACACGAACGTTCCGCGACTTCTACCAACGGATGCCCGCAGCTTCAACGGAAGCCTAGGCCAAGCTGAAAAATGGTCGGAGTGGCAGGATTCGAACCTGCGACCCCCTGATCCCAAATCAGGTGCGCTACCAGGCTGCGCTACACTCCGGGCCGCGGCGAGCCCTATATTGTCAAGGCTTCCGGCGCAAGTCGAACAACGGGACTTTTTCGTCAACGCTGATGGTTGAGGGGTCTTGAAGGGCTTCCGGTCTCGACGTTCGCACGAGCTTGTCCTTTCGATCCCGGAGCCGTGGTCCAGGAATTTCGAATCATAAGGCTGCCCTGCGTGGTGGGCAGGAGTGGGAGCAGTGGTGGCTTCGATGCGCGACGTGCCGGTATGTTGCTGAATTTTGTGCATAGTTTTGCTTCTAGGGCTTCAGGACGCACAAAGCCTGCTAGCATGCGAGGTGGACATGTGAGATGGCTCGTCCCATGTGCAATTTGCTTTGCCGGGACATCGGGGACTTGTAGATGCAGCGCATGGCATACGTCGTCATGCCGGATGGCACCGCCTGGAAGGTCAAGTGCAACGGCGTCGACTATCCATATTACGCCACGCAGGACGAAGCCGTGGGCGCTGCGGTGCAGGCTGCCTTCGAGGCAGGGAAGCTCGGCTATGACGCTCTTGTCCTCATCCAGGATTCCGAGGGAAGGGTGCAGGTCGAATGGACATACGGGCACGATCCCAAGGATCTTGCCGCCGACTGGAAAAAACGACGGGCCGGTTGAACGCCGACGATCGAATTGTCATCTGTCCTCCCCATGATAGGTTAGGCCGCCTCGAGGAGATTCCATGCGAAGATTTCTGTTCCTGACGGTGCTTCTTGCCATGCCTGTTCTGGCAGGTTGCGGCTATGGCCCGGGTTACGGCAACTCCGATCAGCCTATGATGAGCACTGGAGCGCCGTGCGGCTTCCGCGCCGTCGATGCGGGAATATGTCCGAAGGTAGGCTATAGGGTGCCCCCCGGAGATAGCTACTGAGGTCTGGCGGTCGGACGATGCTGAGCGATTTTTCCGGCTGCCTACCCACACCGGCGTTGACACTGTTTCAAGCAGAATGACCTTTTTCCCGCCGAAAACGAACCTATATGTGTGGCGATTTTCTCCCACAGCATCGGTTTCGCAGCGCCGCGACAGGGCGCCGGGCCGTGACTTAGACGAAAGCATCCTTTTCAGTCCGGGGACGTTGATGGCATTGCCAAGGCGACTTCGGCAACAGAGGCAGAGATGACCGAAAAGGCAATCGAATTCCTCCAGGAGTGGATCAACGAAAAGGTCCAGGCTCCCGAAACGCCGACGCAGATAAATCGCGAGGCCGAGGTCCTGGCCAAGCAGTGCGCCGCCCAGGCCGCCAACGCCGGCGTGCCGCTCGAGGATATCGAGGAAGAGGTCGGCGATCTCGAAGAATTGATCGCGAGCAAGCTCGAGGACGCGGTCGAGGCCAAGAAGACCAATTCCGACGCGCCCTCGCGCTAGGGGTCTTTCTATAGTGGCTAGCCTGCCTGTCGAGCGGCCGCCAAGCCTTTCAGGATGTCTTCCTTGAGGTCGTCGACATCCTCAAGGCCGATCTGCAGACGCACCAGAGGACCCTCATAGGTGCCTTTTGCGATGGTTCGGTCTTTTAGCGAAACCAGCGCGGCCAGGCTCTCATAGCCGCCCCAGGAGTGGCCAAGCCCGAAGATTCCGAGCGCGTCGAGGAACGCATGCGCGATCTTCGGTCCATCACCCTTCAACACGACGGAGAACAGGCCGCTCGCGCCCGTGAAATCGCGCTTCCACATCGCGTGGTCCCGATGGCTTTCGAGCGCCGGATAGAGAACCTGGGCGACGCCTTCCTGCTTCTCCAGCCAGCGCGTGATCTCCAGCGTGCTCTGCTGGTGGCGCTCCAGCCTAACCCCCATCGTGCGCATGCCGCGCAGCACCTGGTAGACGTCGTCCGGTCCGGCCGAGCAGCCGAGCGTGTTGAAGGTCTCGAACAGCTTTCCCCAACAGGCCGCATTGGCGGAAACGGTCCCGAGCAGCACGTCCGAATGGCCCGCTGGGTATTTGGTCGCCGCGTGGATGACGATGTCGATCCCGTGGTCGAGCCCGCGGAAATAGAGCGCGGTGGCCCAGGTGTTGTCGAGCATCACAACTGCGCCGCCTTCATGCGCGGCCCTCACGATGGCAGGGATGTCCTGCACCTCGAAGGTGTTCGAGCCCGGCGATTCCGTGAACACGACCTTCGTGTTCGGCTTCATCAATCCGGCGATGCCGGCGCCGATGTACGGATCATAATATTCGACCTCAACGCCCAGACGTTTGAGCATCGTGTCGGTGAAATGCCGGGTGGGATAGTAGACCGAATCGACCATCAGCAGATGGTCGCCGGCGGAGAGGAATCCGAGCAGCGGCACGACCACCGCCATCAGGCCCGAAGGAACCATGATGGTGCCCGCCGATCCCTCGATTTCGTCGATTGCCTTGCCAAGCGCGTCGGTCGTCGGCGTGCCGCGCGTGCCGTATGTGTATTTCTGCTGGCGTGAGGCGAGGGTCGCCGCGTCAGGGAAAAGCACGGTCGAGGCATGCACCACCGGCGGATTGATGAAGCCGAAATAGTCGAGGGGATCGTTTCCGCCATGCGTCAGCCGCGTGTTGACGCCGGCGCCTTCCGGGATGCGTTTTGCCATTGCGATTTTCTCCAGTCGTCTCGGCATAGGATGCTGGGGAAGTCGGCGCAACAAACAGGACGCGCCGAACCGCTGCGCCACGGGGTCGCCAGCCGCGCGCCCCTCAAGCATTCTTGATGTGCCCGGGGCTGGAAGCCGCGTCCTCAGAAAAATGGCTGGAAGAGCAGAATTGCCTACCGTTGCGGCACTCCGAGGGGCTTGCCTTCCAAACTGGCGCGCGGGCAGTCATTCCGCTTGACCTCAATGGAATAATCGCCTTCGATGCGTGTTCTGCACGGGGCGCAAAGCATTGCATCGAAGAATCGATGTGGGTTCCGGAGATGGGCCGGACGGCAAAGCGCATCGCTCCGCGGGAACAAAAGGTCTGGGATCAGACGCACAAATAAAGGGTTGAGGGTTATGAAACATACGATGATTGGCATTATCGGCGCGGCGGCGTTCGGCGTGATGGCTTCGGCCGCTTCCGCCGCGACCCTCGATGACGTGAAGGCGAAGGGCTTCATCCAGTGCGGCGTGAACACGGCTCTCGCCGGGTTCTCGGCGCCTGACGACAAGGGTGAGTGGACCGGCCTCGACGTCGACTTCTGCCGCGCCGTTGCAGCGGCCGTCTTCGGCGACGGCACCAAGGTGAAGTTCACCCCGCTCAGCGCCAAGGACCGCTTCACCGCGCTGCAGTCGGGCGAGATAGACATCTTGTCGCGCAACACCACCTGGACGATCAACCGCGACACCGCGCTCGGCCTGAACTTCGCCGGCGTGACCTATTTTGACGGCCAGGGCTTCATGATCAACGCCAAGAAGCTGCCCGGCGTGAATTCCGCGCTTCAGCTGTCCGGCGCGTCGGTCTGCGTGCAGTCCGGCACGACGACGGAACTGAACCTCGCGGACTACTTCAAGGCCAACAACCTCGAATACAACCCGGTCGTCTTCGAGAAGGTCGAGGAAGCCAATGCCGCCTATGATTCGGGCCGCTGCGACGCCTACACGACCGACCAGTCCGGCCTCTACGGCATCCGCCTGACGCTAGCCTCGCCGGGCGACCATGTCGTGCTGCCCGAGATCATCTCCAAGGAGCCGCTCGGACCGGCCGTACGCCAGGGCGACGACCAGTGGTTCGACATCGTCAAGTGGACCTACTACGCGCTGCTCAATGCGGAAGAGCTCGGCATCACCAAGGCCAATGTCGAGGAGATGAAGAACTCTGCGAATCCTGAGATCAAGCGCGTCCTCGGTGTCGAGGCCGAGACCAAGATCGGCACCGATCTCGGACTTACCAACGATTGGGTCGTCAACATCATCAAGGCGACCGGCAACTACGGCGAGATATTCGAGACCAATGTCGGCGCCGGCAGCCCGCTCAAGATCTCGCGCGGCATCAATGCCCTGTGGACCAAGGGTGGCCTGCAATACGGAATGCCGATCCGCTGATCCAGCTGAAGGCCGGGACGCAAACCGTCCCGGCCTTTTAAGCCTTGGAGAAGGGGAACCTCTATGGCCGTGCAGCATGTTTCGCGAGCGGAAGAGCCGGCAAAGGCTTCGTTCATCTATGATCCGAGAGTCCGCAGCATCTTCTTTCAGGTGCTGCTGGTACTTTTGCTCGTTTTCGGCGTGTGGTGGATCGTGGACAACACGATCGAGAACCTGCGCCGCTCGAACATCTCGACCGGGTTCGACTTCCTGCGCGGTCGCGCAGGTTTCGATATTTCGGACACGCTGATCCAGTATTCGTCGGATTCCACCTACGGCCGCGCGATCCTCGTAGGCTTCTGGAACACGGTGCTCGTGGCGATCACCGGCATCATCACGGCGACCATCCTAGGCTTCATCATCGGCATCGGCCGACTGTCGCGAAACTGGCTGCTGCGCAAGATCGCGATGGTCTATGTCGAGACCTTCCGCAACATTCCGCCGCTGCTGGTCATCTTCTTCTGGTATCTGGGCGTGCTGTCGGTGCTGCCGGCACCGCGCGACAGCATCGTCCTGCCGTTCGGCTCCTACCTGAACAGCCGCGGCTTCTACTTCCCGCGTTTCATTTGGGGCGACGGCTCGTGGTTGATTGCCGCGGGGCTCGTCGTCGGCATCGGACTGACCTGGTTCGTCGCCAAGCGCGCCAAGGCAAGACAGGAGGCAAGCGGCGAACGGTTTCCGGTGTTCTGGACCGGGCTGGCGCTGATTGTCGGCTTTCCTCTGCTGGGCTTTGTGTTCGCCGGTTTTCCGCTGACGCTCGACTTCCCCAAGGCCGGAACGTTCAATCTGACCGGCGGCTTCAACGTGAAGCCGGAATTTCTGTCGCTCTACCTTGCGCTGTCCTTCTATACGGCTGCCTTCATCGCGGAAATCGTCCGCGCCGGCATATTGGGCGTCAGCAAGGGCCAGAGCGAGGCGGCGGCCGCGCTGGGGCTGAGGCCCGGAACGGCGCTGAGGCTGGTGATCGTTCCGCAGGCGCTGCGCATCATCATTCCGCCGCTGACCAGCCAGTACCTCAACCTGACCAAGAACTCGTCACTGGCCGTGGCGATCGGCTATCCCGACC
>JAEYTV010000051.1 GCA_023433855.1 Pseudomonadota bacterium
CTCTCCGACAAGGCCCGCCGCCAGCCGAGGCTCAACGAGCTATCCGGTGATTAGAATTCGTTGATGAGGGACGCGCGTCCGCTCTCTCATAGAACCTTTTCAGCCCGTTGCGGCTGCCACAGACGGACCACGAAAGCAGAGGGAATTCCATGCGCGTTGTTGTGACCGGCGGAGCAGGTTTTATCGGCTCGGCCGTGGTTCGGCACCTCATCCTGGACAAAGGTTACGAGGTGCTCAACATCGACAAGCTCACCTATGCGGGCACCGAGACTTCGTTGGCCCTCGTGGCAGAGGACACACGCTATCGGTTCCTGCGTGCAGACATCTGTGATCACACTGCCGTTTCGCAGGCTTTGTCGATCTTCCGGCCGCAGCGGATCATGCATCTCGCGGCGGAAAGCCATGTGGACCGCTCCATCACCGGGGCGAAGGACTTCGTCGAGACCAACGTTGTCGGCACCTTCAACATGCTCGAATGCGCAAGGGAATACTGGGCGTCCCTGCCGCCTGTAGAGAAGGACAGCTTCCGCTTCCTGCACGTGTCGACCGACGAGGTCTACGGCTCGCTCGGCGAGGATGGACTGTTCACCGAGGAGACGCCTTATGATCCGAGCTCTCCCTATTCGGCTTCGAAAGCCGCTTCCGACCACCTCGCAAAAGCCTGGACCCGCACCTACGGCCTGCCGGTGATCGTGTCGAACTGCTCCAACAACTATGGCCCCTACCATTTTCCGGAAAAGCTGATCCCGTTGACGATCCTCAACGCCATGGAGGGCAAGCCGTTGCCGGTTTATGGCAATGGCGGCAATATCCGCGACTGGCTCTATGTCGAAGATCACGCCCGTGCGCTCGACTTGATCGCGGAGCGGGGACGGATAGGAGAAACGTACAACGTCGGCGGCCGCAACGAGCGTCGCAACATCGACGTCGTGATGCGCATCTGCGAACTGATGGACAAACATCGCCCGGAAGGAGGGCCACATAGCCGCCTTGTCACCTTTGTGACGGACCGCCCCGGTCACGATGCCCGCTATGCGATCGACGCCACCAAGCTGGAGACGGAACTCGGCTGGAGAGCAGCGGAAAATTTCGACAGCGGCATTGAGAAGACGGTGCGCTGGTATCTCGATAACGAGTGGTGGTGGCAGCCTTTGAGGAAAGATTATGCCGGTGATCGATTGGGTCTGATCCCCTCGTCCGCCAAGCAGGCTATCGTATGAGCCCCGGCCCCAAGCGGATGGTCGTGACGGGCCGGCAGGGTCAGGTCGTGCAGTCACTCCTGGAACGAGGGCGTTCGAGAGCCGGCTTTGACGTGGTGGCCCTTGGTCGGCCGCAGTTCGACCTCCTGAGACTGGACGAGATCGAGGACGCCCTGCACCATGCGCGTCCTGACGTGATCGTCTCGGCAGCGGCATACACGGCCGTTGATCAGGCCGAGGCGGAGGAAGACACGGCCCACGCAATCAACAGCCTGGCTGCCGGAAGGATTGCCGCGGCAGCAGCCCGGCTTGCGATCCCGGTGATCCATCTTTCCACCGATTACGTCTTCGACGGCACGAACCCCGACCCTTACATCGAAACCGACCGGGAAGCGCCGATCGGTGCGTATGGACGTTCCAAGCTTGGCGGAGAACACTCGATCGCAGATGTTACCGAAGATTACGTCATTCTGCGCACGGCCTGGGTCTATAGTCCGTTCGGGAAGAACTTCCTGAAGACCATGCTGAGGCTTGCCGAAAGCCGCGACACGGTGAGCGTCGTCAGTGACCAGATCGGCAACCCGACGTCGGCGCTCGATATCGCCGACGGCATCATGGCCGTCGCAGCCAACCTTTTGGCGAGCAGCGACGAGGCGCTGCGCGGCGTCTTCCACATGACCGGTTCCGGCCAAGCGAGCTGGGCCGACTTTGCCGAACTGATCTTCACAGAGTCCTCGCTTCACGGCGGCGCGACCGCGAAAGTCGAGCGAATCGCGTCGAGCCAATACCCGACGCCTGCAAGACGACCCGCCAATTCACGTCTCGACTGCACCAAGCTCGCGAGGCTCCATCAGGTTCGGCTGCCGGACTGGCGGCAGTCGGCCGCCGAGATCGTTGCCCGCCTTGTACAACCGCAAACCCACGGACGGACACGCGCATGAAAGGCATTATTCTAGCCGGCGGCAGCGGCACGCGGCTTCACCCCATGACGAAGGTGGTGTCGAAGCAGATCATGCCGGTATACGACAAACCGATGATCTATTATCCGCTCTCAACCCTGATGCTGGCGGGCGTGCGCGACATTCTGATCATTTCCACCCCGGTTGACATGCCGCTTTTCCAGAGGCTGCTTGAGGATGGATCGCAATGGGGCATCAACATCAGCTATGCCGTCCAGCCGCATCCTGGCGGACTGGCGCAAGCCTATGTCATTGGCGCAGAGTTCGTCGGCGACAGCCCGTCCTGCCTGATCCTCGGCGACAACATCTTCTACGGACACGGGATCACGGATGCCTTCGAGCAGGCCATCGACAATCTGCGGGGTGCCACTGTGTTCGCCTACCGGGTTGCCGACCCGCAACGATATGGCGTGGTTGAATTCGATCAGGCCATGAAGGCAGTCTCCATCGAAGAAAAACCGCTGCAGCCAAAATCCAGCTACGCCGTCACCGGCCTCTATTTCTATGACCGGCATGTCGTGGACATCGCCGCCGGCCTCAAACCTTCGGCCCGAGGAGAGCTGGAGATCACCGATGTCAACCGGGCCTACCTGGACCGCGGGCTTCTGGATGTCCAGATTCTCGGTCGCGGATATGCATGGTTTGATACCGGCACCCCGGATAGCCTGCTCAACGCGGCGGAATTCGTCGCCACGCTGGAACGCCGCCAAGACGTCAAGATCTGCTGCCCGGAAGAGGTCGCGTTCCACAAAGGCTTCATCGACCGGGAGGCGCTCAGCAGGGCCGCGGATGCCTACGGGAAAAGCAGTTACGGCACTTATCTGAGGGAAAAGGTTCTGCAGGGGTGATCATCCGGCCGGACGTGACGGAGGGCGCGATCGTGCCCTCCCCGGCGCCATCCGCCGCTGCAGGCGCACAGCCGATTGGGAAACAGGCGATGTCGAACCATCCAGATTTGCAGAAGGTCTATGCCGACCGGCGTTGGCCGCGGCTCTCGGGTATCGGGACCGTCCAGCACGAACTGGAGAGCAGATGCCCGCCTCACATCAAGATCATCGATCTGGAGGTCGGCGGAAGCATCGGCAGCCCGCTCTCGCCGCTGCGGATCGAACTGGCGCTGCGACGCAAGGCCGCCAGGGCGTCGGATGTCTTCTACAGCGCGGGCTTCATGCCGCCGCTGCTCACGTCGAGACCCGTGGTTCTCGTGGTTCACGACCTCATGCACCGGCAGTTCTACGGCCCGGTAAAGCGGTTCTACTACGATTGGTTCCTCCGCTTCGTCTATCGGCGATGCGCGGCGATCTGCTGCGTCTCGGAATATACGCGCACTGAATTCCTCGCGTGGTCGGGCATGGATCCCTCGAGGGTGCACGTCGTTCACGCCATGTGTTCCGGCGAGTTCACGTCGGCCGGGGAACGATACGATCCGGGATACGAGTATGTCGCCTATTGCGGCAACCATCGCAGCTACAAGAACCTCGACCGCCTGATCCGCGCCTATGCCCGCTCCCGCCTTGCGGGCGCAGATGTCCGGCTGCTGATCACGGGCGGGCATAACGAAGCGCTGGCGGTCACCGCCCAGGAATGCGGCGTCTCCGACAAGGTCGTATTCACCGGATTCCTTGCCGCCGAAGACATTCCGAAGCTCTACCGTGGCGCCAAGGCCATTGCCTATGTGTCGTTGCAGGAAGGGTTCGGCCTGCCGATCCTTGAAGCCTTCGCCTCGGGCGTGCCGATCGTGACCTCCAACGTTACCTCGATGCCGGAAGTGGCAGGGGACGCGGCGATCCTTGTCGATCCCTATTCGGTCGACGATATCGCCAGAGGGCTTGATGCCGCGGTGTTCGACGAAGAACTACGTACCGCGAAGGTCGCCGGGGGCACCCGTCGCCTGCGCGATTTCAGCTGGGAAAAGTCTGCCGAAAAGCTCTGGTCACTGGTCAGCGCCGTTGCCCGCCAGGAGCAGTCGGCCCGCACAGCGGACA
Organism: Pseudomonadota bacterium; assembly: GCA_023433855.1. Classification (GTDB taxonomy): domain Bacteria; phylum Pseudomonadota; class Alphaproteobacteria; order Rhizobiales; family Rhizobiaceae; genus Neorhizobium. The sequence goes on from JAEYTV010000051.1 coordinate 4,144, forward strand.
CGGTGAGCGGCGAAAAGCCATCTCCCGCCACGGGCAGTTCCGCCTGATCGCCCGGCATTGTTGCCCGGGCTTCGTTGACGGATCACCGGGCCAGCCGGTCGGACCAGCCCCGCAACCGCTCGGCAAAGGCGATTGCGCGATAGTGCGCCTGTCCTCGCCTCCCCTTCAGGAGGGCCACGGCGGCGCCGGCAAGCGGCCGACCGGCCATATAGGCGACGAACCACAGGGGATAACCGGCCATGCGCATGACGCGGCCGAAACCGCGGTTATAACGCCTGCCCCGGTCGAGCGCGCCCGCATCGAAAACCTCGAGAGGTTCGGGGTGCATGATCCGCAGTCCCGGATCGTAAAGCCCCCTGGCGCCCTGTTTCAGCGCCCGCAGCATGAGTTCCGTTTCTTCGCCGGCACCCCAGGCCGTGCCGGAACCGACGCCGAGCTCCTCGTCGAAAGCGCCGGCCTTCTTCAGGATATCGGCGCGATAGAAGGTCGTATAGGACGTCTGGCTCGTCCAGATGTTGAAGCGGTCGATGACGTGCGGCTCGGCCGCCCAACGCCCCTGCGAGGGAACGCCCGCCGGCGTGATGCTCATGCCGGTATAGATGCCGAGGGCGGGATCGGTGAGAAACGCCTGGTGCACCCGTTCCAGCGTGTCGGGCGGATAGATGCAGTCATCGTCCGGAAAGGCGACGATATCTCCGCAGACAGGGCCAAGGCCAAGATTGCGGCCGCGTGACAGCCCCTTGCGGGGATCGCGCAGATAGGTGATCGGCAACCCGCCGCCGAGTTCGGCGACCACACGCCCGGTGCGGTCGTCGGCGCTCTGGTCGACGATGACGATCTCGGAAGCGGCAAGGGTCTGGGACCTCAGCGCCTGAAGCAGCTCCCCAATCTGGACCGGGCGGTTCATCGTGGACGTGACGAGCGAGATTTTCATAGGTTTCCTCTGAGCTGTCTGCGCCGCGCTCTTTTCCAGCAGGCTCATGCCTTCACCATGGCTTGCTTGAAGGAGCGCAGACGGTTCAGGAGATGGATGACGCGGCGGCCCTTCGGGCCGATCCGGCCGAAATACTGCAGTTCCTCCATGGTCGCCTCCGGCAGCGACGCAAGCGGATCAACCTGCGCGCCCACCTTTTCGAAGAGATCGTAGAGGAAACTGCCGCGGCAGGGCATGATATCCGGCGGTATCTTCCAGGTGTTGAGGATCTCGTTCCACAGATGGATGCAGAGCGAATCCCGTGTCCTTTCAAGGCAGGTTTCCCGCATCTGGGGCCGGAAGAACATGTCGGCCTCCTGATAGTGGATCGGGTAGAAGGCCGTCATCGGCACCGTCGTGCATCGGTCCGGAGTTTCACGGACATAGTCGGTGATCAGGTGAGGTCCGATCGCACCCCAGTCGAATACCTTGCCCTTGGCGGCCGCGCGACCTTCGAGCTCGACGGCAATGGCAGGATCGGAGACGTAGAGAACCGCGCCATTCAGCTTGCCCGGCTCCTCCTCGCCGATCAGCAGTCCGCGCGACCGGGCTTCAAGCGCGGTGAAAGCACCGGCACCGGCAAGACAATAGACATCCGTATCGAACCACCAACCGGCCTCCCGGCGGAAAAGACGATACCGGAACAGATCGGTGAACGCGGCGATCGATCCCGGCTTGCCGCCCTGGGTCAGTGAAAGCACTTCGTCTTCGGCGGCGAGTGCCCCGGCATCCCGCAGGCTCACCCCCTCGGGAACGGCAAGGGCGTGATTGAAGCTATGCAATTGCACGTTCATCCCCGCCCTCACGAAGGAGGCAAGGCAGGCCCGTTCGTAGAGCCTGAGCCTGGGCCCGTGCCAGAAGAAGTTCGCCGTTACCATCAGATCGCTCTCATTCTGCCGCCGGCTGGCCTCTCAACCAGTCCCTCGACCCAGGCTTCAAACATCAGATGCTCCCGAAATCGAAGCTGGATGTTCCCTACCCTTTTTCATCTTCCATCCCCCATCCGAGTTGACGGTGGTCGTCTACGCGTCACGGGAGAGTATCCTTCCCAGGACGGAAAGCTGCGCCTCGTTCCATGCAACGGCATCCTGATGAGCGCCCTGCCCCCGCGCTCTCCGCAAGGGCTCCGAGGAGGCAAGTTCAACGACCGCGGTGGCAAAGGCTGCGGCATCATCATCCGCTACCACCGTGACGCCGTTGCGAAAATTTGCGCTCAAGCCGCGAGCCCCTGTCTCCGTCGAGACGGTTGCCACTCCCGCCGCCATGGCGTCCAGAAGCTTGATGTTGATCCCCGTCCCGGACAGCATCGGATTCACCGACAGGGGTGCCCTTGCATAGGCATCCCGAAGATGTTCGACAACACCGAGCTTGACCACCGCCGGATGGTCGGCGACGTGACGGCATATGCTGCCTGCAAGCAGCAGGTTGAATTCGGGCAGTTTCTGCAGGACGAACGGCAGGACGGATTGCGTGAAGAACGTCACGGCCGCCTGGTTCGCAACGTTGCCGGAACCGACGAAGATGGCTGAAGCCGGGGAAAAATCCGAGACAGGATGTGACAGGTCCAGCAGATGGCTGACGACGGCGACCTGCGGCGGCGCCGTTTTGACCTGTCGGCGGAAGAGCTCGCTCTCCGCCTCCTGGATGGCGATGACCACATCGGCCCGCCGGAATGCTCGCGCCTGTTCGGAAGGCGGGACGGAAAACCAGTAGCTCTTGCGGGAGAAAAGCTTGTGTCGGTCGGAGAAGGAATCGTGCGTATCAAGGATCTTCAACACGCTTGGCGGAAAAGCCTCCAGAGCCGCCGAATGGAAGATGTATTCGCAGACGACAGCATCGAAGCGCTGCGCTTCCTGCAGTCTGCGCAGATGCTGGGTCAGCGCGCGCGGGTAGAACTCATCCAAGCCGCAGTAGGAGCCGAAATCCCTGCTGACATAACCCGCCAGTTTCCGTTTCAGACGGAAGAGGCCCCGCTTGAGGCGAAAGTCCAAATCCTTCATCACCTCCGACGGAAGCCGCACGTAGTGATCGGCACCGAACTCGCTGACATGCGCGGCATCGTCGGGAGCATCCGTCAGGCTCGACGGCAGATAGACCAAGTGGACATCATGCCCGAGACCGCGCAGCGCCTTGATGAACGCAAAAATTCTGCTCCGATTGCCTTCCGTTGGCGGAACAGCGGGCACGGTAGATAAAATGGCGATCTTCATCAATGACCTTGCAGACATACAGTATTCAAAATCTTGGGTAACTATGTTGTCTAAGTAGGCACAAGGCCTCTTGATGGGAAACACCGTAATCGATAAGACCTTGATAGAAAGTATGCAACGTTGTTTTCTTTCTACGAGACGGAGATGAAATACAACTCAGGAAACATCTGCTCGCTCACGGCTCCGGTCTGTGGCAGCGTCGGCCGAATTCCTGAGACAACTAGACTGGCGTTGCGCGCGATATCCTCGTCGTAGCCAGCGTAGGTACCATACAGCGCCCTTGAAGCCGGGAGGAGCCGCGTTTTTGAGGAGGCCGTCGGCGTGTAACACCGCGGCGAAGATGCGTACGCATGAACTTAGCATTCGACGACAGATAGATCACCGGCATCGACCAACGAAGGTCCCGCGCTCCTCGAACGGAAATTCGATATTCATGAGCAATCAGCAGCAAGTCGATACCTACCCGCCGGGCGGCGGGTTGCTGGACTTGGCCAAGCACGGGGTGATCTGGTCCATCGTCCAGAACTGGGGCGGCAAGCTTCTGGCCTTCGGCCTGTCCATCCTGCTTGCGCGTCTTCTGAGCCCGGCCGAATTCGGCATCGCGTCGGCAGCCGCGCTCATCCTCATGCTGATCCCGATGATCGCCGAATATGGGTTCGGCGACGCCATCCTCCAGCGGCAGAACCTGAAAAGGGAGGAACTCAATCTCCCCTTCTACCTGTCCGTATCAGCAGCGGCGATGATGGTGTTCGCCAGCATGGTATTTTCCGACCGGATCGCCATGTGGCTGGAGGTGCCCGGGCTGTCGTTCTACATCGTCGCGGTCGCCGCGACCATCCTGATCAATGCGCCTTCGGCCTTTCAGGAGGCCATGTACAAGCGCAATCTCAAGTTCCGGACGCTGGCCTTCCGGACATTTCTCACCAACCTTTGTGGTGGAACGGTTGCGGTGGCGTTCGCCTGGTATGGCTTCGGAATATGGAGCTTCGTCGTCTCGGCCTATGTCAGCAGCCTGATCAACATGCTCTGGCTCTGGTGGACGCCGGAATGGAAGCCCAGCCTCAAGATCGAAGTCCCGGCCTTCGTGCAACTCGCGCGCTTTGCCACACCGGTGGTGGGCCAACGGCTCATGGACTTCGCCGGCAGCCGCTTCATCGACGTGCTCATCATCAGTCAGTTCAGCCTGGCCATGTACGGAATCTATGTCGTCGGCGCCCGTCTGTACCAGACGATGATGCAGCTTCTGCAGGGCGCCTTCTCCGATGTCTCCCTGACCGTGCTCTCCAGGATTGCATCGGACCGCCAGAGAATGGCCGAAGCTTATCTGAAGACGATCGGCCTTTCCGCGTCCTACATAGCGCCGGTCTTCGTGCTTGTTGCCGTGCTTTCCCCCGAGATATGCAGCGTCCTCTACGGGGCCAAATGGCAGGGCGTCGATCTCGTCGCCACTGCCCTGCTGATGCTCGGAGCCGTTCAATGCGTTCAGTACATGAACGGGCCGTTCCTTTCCGCGCGAGGGCGACCGGAACTGATCTTCCTGGCGGGGGCCGCCAAGACAATCGCGACCATCCTTTTCCTGCTGTTCATCCCGGCTCGAACTCTCGAAGGTCTGGCCCTTCTCTTTGCTGCCGGCCAGTTGGTGGCCACGCCATTCACGTTCTTCTTCGTCTTGCGCGAATTGAACCTGCCGCTCGCACGGCTGATCAAGACCCTCTATCCCGCGGTGATCAACGGCATCGTCTGTGTCGTCGCTGTCTCGTCTGCAAGGCCGCTCATAGAGACGCACGAGTTCCATCCGTTCTGGCAGGGGATCATCCTGGGCCTGATTTACGCCCTGTGCTGGCTGATGACGATCGCAGTTCTAGACCGAGCACGGCTGGCGGCGGTTTTGGGTAGGATCATCGACAAGATCAAATCCAGCCGAACGATCAACGAGACGGCAGCAGGAAAATAGGTTCTCAAACCCCACACACATCGAGCGGCCTGATCAACCTAGTAGATAACTTTCCGTGACGTCAGTACGAACACAATAGCAGAGCGCTCTATGGACAAGACTTACGACATTTCTCTCCCGCCGCAAGAGATCATCCAGAGATCTCTTGGAGAAAGAATAATAAGCAAAATCAAGAATAGGCTCTCGGGAGCGAGCGCAGCAAAGTATCCCACTGCGCACGGCTGGCCCGCAATGCCCTACAACACGGTAGAACTTGTGTACTGGCGGCCGGTAGAAGGCGTGAACTTTGGGGACGAATTGTCACGCACCGTCGTTGAGCTCATGTTGGCGAGAAGAGGATACACTCCTTTTGATTCCGTCGAGCAATGCCGCAGCCTCCTTGCCATCGGTTCAATTATCCACTTCGCGAAAGATAATGACGTCGTATGGGGAAGCGGCGTGAACGGCAGCGTAGCCGAGCATGAGCACCGCTACCGTGCACTGGACGTTCGCGCGGTAAGGGGACCGTTGACGCGACAGTTTCTACGAACGCGAAAAATCTCTGTACCTGAGGTCTACGGCGATCCCGCTCTGCTCATCCGAAGACTAGCGGGGCAGCGCTTCAACCAACGAAGCAAATATTCGGTCGGTCTTGTACCCAACATGTTCGAGCTCGGTATCATCCAGAGAGAAAATCTTCTTGCGCGGTTTCCGGATATCCACCTCATAGATCCCAGATCGGCGTGGAACGATGTTATCAATGAGATCGTCCAGTGCGAATTCATACTTGCGAGTTCCCTGCATGGCCTAATCATCGCTGATGCATTCGCCATACCCTCCTGTTATCTCCGGCTGAGCGAGCATGAGGGTCGCTTCAAGTACGAAGACTATTACGAGGGAACCGGCAGACCTCTGCGATACGCCCCAAGCATCGAAGCGGCATTAGAGATGGAGCCCGCTACCCCTCTGCGCGTCGACCTCGACGCTCTGGAAAATGCCTTCCCCTATGATCTTTGGACATAGGTCCAAATTGTCGTATTCGGGACACCATCTTCAACTCTTTCGGGGTGGCGAAAGTCGATATGGATGATCTTCTGGCAGCTTTCCCTGCAGTCCATTGCGCCACGCCATAGATCCTTGGATGCACCTGCGTGTTTCATCGTCTGGAACTGTGTTCAGGGCCAATATCTCGAACATCGGCCCTCGCCAACCGCGGGCAAGTGTCGGGTCGTCCTGGACTGTTCCCGCACCGCGTCCTAGAGACCAGTGGGCCGAAGCAGGAGTGCCGCCCAACTCAAGCAGGCTTTTCGGCAACGGCAGGATGACCGGGCTTGCTGCCGCACCATTCTTTCGCGCCACCGCCGTCCACGCGGAACCGGAAAACAGGTTGGCGGTGCCCCTTTCACCCATCACCCGGTCAGGTAAGATACCGTCGGAAACGATCGTCGGATAATTGCCGTCGAGAGAAGCCCCCTCCTCATTGGGGAAAGTCGCCGCCGTTCCGTCGCGGTAGCGGATGACAAAGGCCCAGTAAGCCGGCGCGAAAGCTGCGGGCGGGGCAAGAAAGCAGCCGTTCACCTCGTCCGGCCAGACCACCGCGGCGCCGCCATCGAAGGCGGAGGCGACGTAACCCGGCTGGCGCGCCGCGACCGGCTGGCTCATCGGCCGTGTCCCGAAAAGGTCGGGAAGCGAAGTCACCTTTCCTGCCGATACGGTGACGGCGCGCTTCGGATCCCACCATCCGCCGTTTACCCTGTCGGCGGCCGGTATGTCGTCCGGCATCCACATTTCGATGCCGTTGCTTGTCCGCGTCCCGAGACGATAGGTGATGGATGCGCCTTCCTGGGCGAGGTCCATCTGCCAGGTCTGGGCAGTTGCGCCGGCGATTGGCACACCGTCGGCATGCCACTGGCCGCCCGGCAGGTTGGCGCCGTAGGTGGAACCGGCATAACCGGAGCCGGCGAGGATCGAGATGGAAAGGCCGCTTGAAACGGGTGCGGCGGATGTGATCGACAGCGACAAAGACAGCATTGCGTGTTCTCCCTTCGCAGTGCACTCTACCAGAGGTCGTCAGGGGGTGAACGACGACGCGAGCGGCCATGCGGCAAGAGGGGACAATCCCGCGCCGGCCATCGCCCCTCCTCCCGCTGCCTCCTGTCGACATCCGCCGACATCTGCCAAGACCCGCCGAAGCTTCCATCCGTTTGCAATTTCCCGACTAAGCCGTCGAACTCAAAAGCTCCGCCACAGCGAGGGACGATGAACAGGACCGCAGCACTCGCCATCATCACTGTTGCCCTTTCACTCGCGCTTTCCGTTTTCGTGGGTCCGGCGGCCCGTGGCGAGAGCCCCGGGAACCTCGTCGCGAACGGCGACTTCGGCGGCTCGCTTTCTCCCTGGTGGTCACAGGGAAGCGGTATCCGCCTGCAAACCGTGGATGGCAGAAGCAGCGTCGCCGTGCCGCGCGGCATGGTGGTCCAGGAGCGGATTGCCGTCGATGGCCGCCGCAATTACCGGCTTTCGCTGGAAACCCGGAGCGAGAACGCGCCCGATGGCTCCGTCTACGTGCAGATAAGCTTTCGCGGCGGCAGCCTCGGTACGGACTGGGCCGGCCCGCTCTCCGCCTCGGTCGACGACCGGGCGGAGACGGCATGCAGCAAGAGCGGGCAACCGCCGCTGCGCAGCGAAAAGGCCGCCTTCGTGACCGGCGGTGATCAACGCGCCTGGCAGCGGCACACGCTCGTCTTCACCGCGCCGAAAGAAGCCAAGCAGATGATCCTTTATC
>JAEYTV010000081.1 GCA_023433855.1 Pseudomonadota bacterium
CCTCTCGTTTGCCGATATCTTCCTGCTGCTCACAGGTTTGTTCTGCCTCCTTGTGCCCTTTGTCTTCCTGATTGCCAGACCCGCCCGGCCCGCCGGAGGCGGCGGCCACTGATCACAACAATCCACCGCCGGAAAAGGGTCGCCTCGATGGGGCGGCCCTTCTCATTTCTCTTCGTCGGTCAAGCTCGCCGATTTTTGATTTACGTACCTCAGAAAGTCGGCTAGGACGTCCCCGGGGAGAATCCGGATGAAGCCTACGGTGCACGACATTGCGAAGATCGCCGGCGTCAGCCTGGCGACGGTCGACCGCGTGCTGAACCGGCGGCCGGGGGTGCGTGCTGCGACCCGGTCCCGCGTCGAGGAGGCGATTGCCGCGATCGGCTACGTGCGCGACCTGGCCGCGGCAAATCTGGCGAAGGGCCGCACCTACTCCTTCGTCTTCATCCTGCCTGCCAACGACAACTCCTTCATGATCGGACTGCGCGACGAGGTGGGCGGCGCAGCAGCGCGTTCAGCCGCAGAGCGCACAAAGATCCGCATCATCGACGTGCCACCCTTTGATCCGGCTGCCCTCGTGGCTGCACTGGACGAGGTTCGTGCCGAACGGCCGGCTGGCGTGGCTTTCGTCGCCATCGACGCGCCGGAAGTCCGCGTTGCCGTAGGTCGCCTGAAGGAGGACGGCGTTTCGGTGGTGACCCTGGTGTCCGACGCCCCGGACTCCTCCCGGGATCATTACGCGGGCATCGACAATATCGCAGGGGGCCGCACGGCCGCCAGCCTGATGGGTCGCTTCCTGAGCGGGCGGGACGCGGTCGTGGCCGCGCTGGCCGGCTCGATGCTCGTGCGTGACCATCGTGAGCGGCTCGAGGGGTTCTCTGCAGTCATTCGCGATTGCTATCCCAATCTCCAGGTCTTGCCTGTGCTGGAAGGCCGAGACGATCCGGTGCGGGCGGAGAGAGTGGTGGTCGACGCTCTCAACCGGCATCCGGAGATTGCCGGGATCTACAGCCTCGGGGCCGGCAATCGAGGACTTATCCGGGCGCTCCAGACGGTGGGCAGCCGAAATCGCCCGGTGGTCATAGCCCATGAACTGACAGCTTCGACCCGTGGTGCGCTGATAGAGGGCGTCATTGACGCGGTGCTCAACCAGGATGCGGGCCACGAGGTCAGAAGCGCCATCCGTGTCCTCAAGGCGAAGGCCGACGGGCTGCCCGTCATCGCCGCGCAGGAGCGGATCCGCATCGACATATTCTTGAGAGACAATCTGCCGTGAGCAGCGGAAACTAGGAGAGACACAAATGTATCTGGGACTCGATCTCGGCACCTCCGGCGTCAAGGCGATGCTGATCGACGGTGATCAGAGGGTCATAGGTTCGGCAACTGGAGGACTTGAGGTATCACGCCCGCATTCCGGCTGGTCGGAACAGGATCCGGCACACTGGATCCGTGCAACGGAGGACGCCGTTGCCGGTTTGAAGTCGAAATTCCCCAAGGAACTCTCCGCGGTCCGCGGCATCGGGCTTTCGGGCCAAATGCACGGCGCGACCCTGATCGATGCGGAGGACAGGGTTCTGAGGCCCTGCATTCTCTGGAACGACACCCGCTCCTTCAAGGAGGCCGCCCAACTCGATTCCGACCCACGGTTCCGTAGGATCACCGGCAATATCGTCTTCCCCGGCTTCACGGCCCCGAAGCTCGTCTGGGTGAAGAACAACGAGCCTGACCTCTTCGGCAGGGTCGCTAAGGTCCTGCTGCCAAAGGACTATCTCCGTCTCTGGCTGACAGGAGAGCATCTCTCCGAGATGTCCGATTCAGCGGGCACGTCATGGGTGGACACGGGTGCCCGCAAGTGGTCATCGGAGTTGCTTGCAGCCACGGGCCTGACCGAAGATCAAATGCCATCGCTCGTCGAAGGCACTGAGCAGGCCGGCAGGTTGCGGCCGGAACTCGCCTCGTCCTGGGGGATTGCGGGCGACGCGGTCGTGGCCGGCGGGGCAGGGGACAATGCAGCATCCGCCTGCGGCATGGGGACGGTCGCTGAGGGCAATGCCTTCGTCTCGCTCGGAACGTCTGGCGTTCTCTTCGCAGCGAACGCGTCCTATCTGCCCAAGCCGGAAAGCGCCGTGCACGCCTTTTGCCATGCGCTGCCAAACACTTGGCACCAGATGGGTGTCATCCTTTCCGCAACCGATGCCCTCAACTGGTACTCGCAAATCGCCGGCAGGTCTGCGGCAGAACTTACGCAGGAACTCGGCGACATATTGAGAGCCCCGACGGGCGTCACGTTTCTGCCTTACCTTTCGGGCGAACGGACGCCGCACAATGATGCCGTCATCCGAGGCTCGTTCCTCGGGCTGGCACACGAGAGCGATCGCCCGGCACTCACGCAGGCTGTGCTTGAAGGCGTCACCTTCGCGATCCGCGACAATCTCGAGGCGCTGAAATCGGCCGGAACGTCCATTTCGCGGGTGACGGCGATCGGGGGCGGTTCCCGGTCCCGCTACTGGCTCGCCTCGATTGCCACCGCACTGGGTGTGCCGGTCGATCTCCCCGCTGACGGGGACTTCGGTGCAGCCTTCGGCGCCGCCCGTCTCGGCCTCATCGCAGCGA
>JAEYTV010000107.1 GCA_023433855.1 Pseudomonadota bacterium
ATCGGCAGCATCTCGACGTGGGTGAAGCCGAGATTCCTCACATAGGGGATCAGTCGCTGGCTGAGCTCGACCCAGTCGAGGGAGCGGTTGCCTTCTTCCGTCACTCTCGCCCATGAGCCAAGATGAACTTCGTAGACGGACATGGCGCCTTCGCCGGATCGATCTTCACGCCGCGACCGCAGCCATTCCGCGTCGGTCCACCGAAACGGCTTCGAGGAAGCGACAATCGAAGCGGTCGATGGCGCGGCTTCACTGGCCCGCGCGACGGGATCGGCCTTCTGTGGAAGGAGGTTTCCGTGAACGTCGATGATCTCGAATTTGTAGCGCTCGCCATGGGTCAGACGAGGGATGAACAGCTCCCATACGCCGGCCTGGTTGCGAAGCCGCATCGGGTGTCGGCGTCCGTCCCAGAAGTTGAAGTCGCCGACCACCGATACCCGACGCGCATTTGGCGCCCACACGGCAAAGCGCACGCCGGCGACGCCGTCGACATCCATCGGTATCGCGCCGAGCGTTCGCCCGAGATCGTAGTGGGTTCCTTGTCCGATGAGATGAAGGTCAAGATCGCCGAGCAGGGTACCGAAGGAATAGGGATCTTCCGTTTCCTGCACCGCATCGGGCCACTGGATGCGGAAAAAATAGGGCGCCGTGCTGCTGACCACTCCGGCAAAAAGCCCGCCGTCATGGATCGTCTCCAGATCGGCCAGCACTTTCCCGGAATCGGCCTCCCTAACCTGTACGGCGAGCGCGCCCGGGAGCAGGGCGCGAACCACAGTCAGTTGTCCGTATTGATGCCGGCCGAGGATCGAGAAGGGATCGCCGTGCCGACCCTCCACGAGGGCCTGCAGGCTCTCTCGGGCGGTACCGATCATCAGGTCGCTGCGCTCGTATCTCATCGGACGGTCTCCAGAAGTCTTGAGGCGATCGCCGAAAAGCCGGCGAGAGGTATCGGCAGCCAGTGGGGACGGCTGCGAAGCTCATAGGAAATTTCGTAGGCCGCCTTCTCGAGAAGGAAGAGATCGAGGATCCGGTCACGTATTTCTGGTGAGCCCCACAATTCCTGAGAGTTCAGCGTGGCATCGGAATACGCCTGGAGGAAGGCCGGTTCTGCCATGTCGAGGAAGCGGCGGACGAGCGCCTCATGACGCGAATGATCCACTTCGCTCACCACCTCCCGTTCAAGATCCGTAGATGCGGCAAGGTAGCTGAGGGATCGCAGAAGGCCGGCAACGTCTCGCAACGGATTTGTTTTCGCGCGGCGTTCAGAAAGATCGCGTGCCGGTTCGCCTTCGAAGTCGATGATGTATGCGTCCCCTTCGGCGACCAGAACCTGACCCAGGTGAAAGTCGCCGTGATTACGGGTCATCAGCGTACCTTCCACGGAGCCGGCGAGCTTCGACACGAGCTCCAGAAGTGCATCCCGGTTCTGCAGAATTGCGTCTGCCCGCTTCGCGTCCTGTCCTTCGAGCCCCTCCCTTGCACCTTCCAGCATCGAAAGGCTCTGCACGATCTGGGCGGTCGCATTCTCCCGCCAGTGCTCTGCCTCCCGGGTCGTGGCGCGGATCGGCTTGAAGTCCTCGTCATCCGTATCCCTGGCTAGCACGAGATGCAGTTCGCCAAGTCGTCTGCCGATCATCCCGACGAAATCAACAAGCGGCCTGAAATGCTCGTCGACGGCCTCTCCTTCGAGGTCGGTGACCACGATGTCATCGATGGATCGGCGCAAATTGCCGAGCATCCAGTTCCAGGCGTCTCCCTGATTACGGATGGCACTCTGCACGATGATCAGCGTGTAGCGAGATCCCTCAGGTGCGATCCGGGCAACTTCGCCAAGCAACTGCGCTGTGTTCTCGTAGCCTGCATCGGTCAGGTAGCGCGTCATCTCGACTTCAGGATGAACCCCGGGGAAAACATGCCTGATGAGCTTCACCATGGCCAGGTCACCGAGAATCAGAGAACTGTTCGACTGCTCGGCAGACAGCCACCTCACCGGCATGTCGTCGTTGACGCTCAGGCAGTCGAGCTTGTCGGTGCCGAGGAATTCCAGCGTACCGGTCCTACCCGAGGTAACGGACCGCTCGCAGAGACCGCGGATGACGCTGTGCGCCAGCCCCTCCATTGCGAAGCCGTCAGTCAGGAATCCTACCCGGCGCCCTTGCCGCAGTCGGGCCATGGCAAGCTGCTGGGCTAGCGCCGTCGGATGGCGCTCGTCCCATGCCACCGCCAGGGGAAGGAGGTATGTTTCCTTGCGGTCGGCAAATTCCGCCTCCAGTTCACCGAGCAGGATGTTGCTCGCAAACGGCAGCGGCATGGTTGCGACAAGGGAGGCACGGCTGAGCTTTTCGTCTTTCGCCGCGAACCAGCGTCTCTTGCTGAGATACGCCGGCAGGACCTCGTTGCTGAGTATGCTAGCCAGGCGGGGTTCGTCCACGATCTCCTGCAGGTCGCGGCGAACCACCATGGTCACCATATCCTCCATCTGCTCGGGCGGCTCCGTACGCCATGCCGGGCCGTCGGTCTCCTGCGTCAGTTGGAACCAGAAGAACCCGTAGGGTGGCAGGGTCAGGAGGTAGGTGAGCTGTCCGATCGGGGGGAAGGGCGACATGCCCGTAAGCTCGATCGGCACACGGCCGGTAAACTCGGCGAGGTCGAGTTCGACTGCCTGCGGCAGGCGCGACAGGTTGGCGACGCAAAGGATGGTCTCTTCTTCATGCTCCCGCAGATATGCGAGTATCTTCCGATTGCCGGGGGTCAGGAAACGGAGAGCCCCGCGCCCGAATGCCGAATGCTTGTTGCGGAGCGCCAGCATGCGCCGGGTCCAGTTGAGCAGGGAATGTGCGTCGGCACTCTGAGCTTCGACATTGATCGCTTCGTACCCATAGAGGGGGTCCATGATCGGCGGCAGAACGAGCCGGGCAGGATCAGCCTTGGAAAACCCTCCATTGCGGTCTGGAGACCACTGCATCGGCGTACGCACACCGTCGCGGTCCCCGAGATAGATGTTGTCGCCCATGCCGATCTCGTCGCCGTAGTAGATGACGGGCGTCCCCCGCATGGACAGGAGCAGAGCGTTCATCAACTCGACTCGCCGGCGGTCCCGCTCCATCAAAGGGCCGAGCCTGCGGCGGATGCCGAGGTTGATCCTGGCCCGCTGGTCGGCGGCATAGATGTTCCAGAGATAGTCCCGCTCCTCGTCCGTCACCATTTCGAGCGTCAGTTCGTCATGGTTGCGCAGGAAGATCGCCCATTGGCAGGTGTCGGGAATCTCAGGCGTCTGGCGCATGATGTCGGTGATCGGGAAGCGGTCCTCCTTGGCGATCGCCATGTACATGCGCGGCATCAGCGGAAAGTGGAAGGCCATGTGGCATTCGTCGCCGTCGCCGAAATACTCACGCGTGTCCTCGGGCCACTGGTTCGCCTCGGCAAGCAGCATCTTGCCGGGATGCGTCGAGTCGAGAGCCGCCCGGATCTTCTTCAGGATAGCGTGGGTCTCGGAGAGGTTTTCGTTGATCGTGCCTTCGCGTTCCACCAGATAGGGAATCGCATCGAGCCGGAAGCCGTCGATGCCGGTCTCCAGCCAGAACCGCATAACGGTCAGGAGCTCTTCGAGTACGAGCGGGTTGTCGAAATTGAGGTCAGGCTGGTGTGAATAGAACCGGTGCCAGTAGTAGGCGCCCGCAACCGGATCCCAGGTCCAGTTCGACTTCTCCGTATCGAGAAAGATGATCCGCGTTTCGGGGAATTTCTGGTCGGTGTCCGACCAGACGTAGAAATCACGTTCTGGCGAACCGGGCGGGGAATGCCGGGCCCGCTGGAACCACGGATGCTGATCGGACGTGTGGTTGATGACGAGTTCAATGACGACGCGCAGCCCCCGCTGGTGTGCGGCCTCCACGAAATCCCGGAATTCATCCAAGGTCCCGTAGTCGGGGCTGACATTTGTGTAGTCGGCAATGTCGTAGCCGTCGTCGCGCCGCGGGGACGGGAAAAACGGGAGAAGCCAGATGGTGTTCGCCCCCAGCGACGCGATATGGTCGAGCTTCTCGTGAAGACCCCTGAAATCGCCGATCCCGTCGCCGTTGGCGTCGTAGAAGGACTTGATGTGGAGTTGGTAGATGATCGCGTCCTTGTACCAGAGCGGATCGTTCTGAAGCGTGCGCGTCTGGTTGTCGGCCTGGCCACGGCTTGTTGTCATGTCCATTCTTTCCTCCCTTACCTCACGCGCCAGACGGAAAAGGGCAGACCCGAATGTGGATCGAGCCGGATCCTTTGCACTTTGCCGGTGAGGGTGAATTTCTGAGCTGTGACAAGATCTTCGAGATCGAGTGCGGCATGATCCGGGAGGTTCCAGGACCAGAG
>JAEYTV010000190.1 GCA_023433855.1 Pseudomonadota bacterium
GGCACGGGCATAGGGATGGCCGATCTCGATGTCTCCGACCGTGAAGCTGTGGGCGAAGGCGGTGCCGGCGAAACACAGGGCGAGGATGACTGCGAGGGGCTTGAATAGGTTCTTTGTCAAGGTTGTCTCCATGATGAGGGGTGCAGGGTTCAGCTAAGCGCGCGCTTCAGCGGTCCGATATGGCGGATGAGCAGCAAGTCGAGCGCCACGACGGCGATGAGGACGAGGCCTGTCAGCGGAAAGAGCAAGGAGATCGCGACCATCAGGATCGCGCCGGCCTTCCGGACGGACATTCCTTCCGGAACGACGGGAGCAACCAGGCGCGCTGCCCCGGCGGGCCGGCGCTTCCACCACATGACGATCCCGCTGACGCAAAGAAAGATGACGCAAAGGCAGAAGACCGTGTTGAGCGCGACGTTCCAGCCGCCGCCGAGGTTTCCTTCGTGGAAGGCGACGCCGACAGCCATGGCCTTGCCGGCCAGGCTGTAATCCGCAAAGCGAATGTCGGCGAGCACCTTCCGGCTGTACCGGTCCAGGTGGACGGTTCGGTCCGACAGGGGATTGGCGCTGTCATTGCTCATCGTGTCCCGGGCAATCGTCCACACGCCCGTTTCGCCATTCGGAAACGACAGCTGGAAACGTCCGTCGAACCCGAGCGACCGGGCTTGGACGAGGAGCGGGTCAAGGTCGTCCGGCAGGCTTTCCGCCACCGGAGCATGACCCGCATGGGCCGCGTGCGGATCCGAAGCCGGCATCGGCGTTTGTTCGAGCGCCCACGGGACGTCCTTGACGCCGCCATGGTTCATGCTCGCATGGGTGACGTCCGAGAGGGGGACATTGTCGTATTTCTCGGGCGGGAAGGTACTCCAGGCCTGTGTCAGCCTCTCGCCCCATATGCCGGACCAGGTGAGACCGGAGATGAGGAAGACAAGAAGCAGCGCCGCGACGCAGATGCCGACCTTTTGGTGAAGCGATTTCCAGATCGGGCGACTTCCGGCCGCCGGCGCTGGCCTGGATGAGCGGGCTGCTCGCGAGCGGTGGCGAGGCCACCACATATAGACGCCGGTGGCGATCAGCACGACGCCGAAGCCGGCGGCCACTTCGATCAGCCGGTCGCCGATCGTCCCGATCAGCAGCGTTCCGTGGACGAGGTTTGCGACGTCGTAGAGCGCGACCCGACGATCCCAGGTGCCGAGCACCGTCGCGCGATAGGGGTCGACCGCCACCATGGTCGACTGGCTGTTCATGTCGACGCGGAAGACGGCAGGCTGTTCGGCGGTTCTTGGAACGATGTACTGGACCAGCGAACCTCCGGGAACAGCCGAGGCGGCAGCATTGGCCTGTGCCGAGAGGGGGAGCGCCTGTACCCCTGGTACGACGGAATAGAGTTTCTCCCCGTCCCGGCCGACCAGGACCGAAGACCAGAGCATGAGCAGGCCTGTCACCGCCAGCATGATCAGGAAGGGCGCGACGTAGAGCCCGGCGTAGAAGTGCCACCGCCAGGCCGTTGCGTAGAAGGTCCTGGCAAACGGCCTCCCGGTTGCGCCGATGTCCTGCGTGGCCGAGACGACGGCGGCCTGTCTCGACGCTTCGTCAGGGGGAAGGTGATGCGCGCGACGTGGCGCGTCTGGGCTGCTCATCGTGAATGATCCGGCAAGGCGCCGGAATGAAGCCGCTCATCGCGGAATAGCCGGCGCAGGCTGAAGATGCCGCTGGCGACAGCGGCGGTTCAGGAGACCAGGCCGGATGGGGGACCGCGCGGAGCGGCGTTGGGGGGAAACAGCTGCCGGTAGAAGGCTTCCTCGCGGCCCGGCAGGAAGCCGAGGGGCTGACGAAGCGTCGTCTGCACCGACGCGTCCGGCGGCGCGGGCAACAGGAGCGAGGCGCTCAGCCGACAAGCTTCGCAGCCCGACCCCGGTTCATTATGCTGCTGCTTGGCCTTGCCGTCCGTGGAGGGCAGGCAGAGCACCGGGATCGATCCGTCCGGCAGTGTATACCGGGCCATCTCCCCGGCAGGGGAGACGTGGTCGGCAGCAATGGCGACGGGCGGCGTGTGGGCAAGGCCGACAAACAGCAGAGCCAGCGCACAGACCATGCGCACCATGCACTGTTCGGCAAAGCTCAACTGCTTGATCATCTATTCCCCGGTGCCGCCTCCAACACGTGCAACACCATACCGGGAAAGCAATCCCTGCTCAATGCGGCAATCGCACCGCACCCCTGCCTCGGGGTGCCGGCGGAAGAGACGTCATCTCGGCCACGGTCGTCAGCCCCTGCCATGGAGAACCCGCTTCTGGCGCACCGCCGTCCTGATCGGGGCGCCTATCGCGAGGAGGAGGACGCCGAGCCCCCCGGCAAGGCTCAACAGGGTGGGCCTGTGGGTTGCGAAATCATGCCAGTCGGGATTGACAAGCGATGCAGTGTTGAAGGGCGTGGCGCTGAAGGCGCAAAGGACAACCGACGATCCACGCTCGATCATGTCCCTTTCCACCGCATCGAAAAGGGCGACAGCCTTGTCCTGCCACAGTGGCAGGTTGCGCAGGCGCACCAGCATCTCGCGGTCGGCGGCAAGATAGGCGTGGCTGCACTCGTTGAACGGGCTCGCTTCATCGTCGATACTGCCCGGCATGATCCCCCAGAAGCAGCGCGTGTACTGTTCCCGGCTGAAGGCCAGAAGCCTGCGGATATCCGGATCCGACATGGCGACCCAGGAGGCAAGTGTCTCTATCTTGGACCGATGATCGGCAATCACCGCCATCTGTCCGTGTGACAGGGGCGGAATGGAAACACCGGACGTATCTTCGGGCATGCGCAGGCTGTGGGCGATGGAGGACGCCGGAAAGAGCAGCGTCAGAAGAACCAGACATTGGATTGCGGGTCTCACGGGGTACAAGCCTCAGGTTATGCCGTCAGGGCCGGCGCTGTGATCGTATCTTCGGTATCCCGCCGGGCAGGTTAGACCGCTCTTCTGCGAAGCGCCAGATCCGGCAGGACGAATATCTTGGCCCCGCGACCCCTTGAAGCGCAAGGAATGTGAAGCATCCTCCCTTGCGCATTGACCTCCCGGAACGTTCTCTCAGCAAGCCGAAGTGGCGCCGGGGGTGCGGCACTGTTTCCCCTTCCTCGCGGGAGGGATTCGACGGGTTGGCCGAAGGCCGGAGGTCGACAGGATCGTTTTCGGCGACCGAAGGCCTGAACGCGGCGCCGCGCGAAGGCGATCACCGGCCGGGCAGCCGAGCCACAGATTGTGTCGGTGAGGGGCAGCGCGCGGCAAGACAGACGCCTCCCTTGGCGATCTCCGCATTCTGGTTGTGGACGGGGCGCTGAAAGCCGCCGGTTTTTGTTTTTTGTGGCACCTTTCAGCGCCCC